>JAZGCR010000049.1:0-3533 GCA_036477105.1 Nitrosomonadaceae bacterium
CCCGCATCTAGTCCACCACTAAAGCCAGAAATGGGCACCAAATGCCATAGTTTACTAATAAGGAATTGTCCGCCGATTATGTAGAACAGGCTGGAGATAGACATCAGTGCAACGCACAACACTACACCCCAAAAATCGATATAGGTGGTACGAAAGAACACCATTACCAATGAAAATGTAATGTAGGCAACTAGCCCCAGAAGAAACACCGGTAGCGCAATGGCAAGGCTTGGCAACATGCGTATTTTTATTTCATGAGCAATATCACGCCCGTCATCGGCGCGCCCAAAATTAAAGGCAAACATTGCAGCTGATTTCTCGAAAAAAATAGTATGGATAAATTTCCGTGCACCCTCCTCCGCACTGTTAAATACCAGTGGCTTGTCATAGCCCCGTTCCTGCTTCCATTTAGTGATAGCCTCGGGCGTAACACGTTTGATACCTAGTTGCATCCGCGCCATGTCATCTGGAGTATTGACCACGAAGAATAGCGTGAAGGTGATTAGATTCACACCGATAAGAATCGGAATAGCATAGAACACACGACGGATAATATAATTAAGCATTTTTACCTGGTGCTCTTAAATTCTTTATTCCTGCCCCACGTTCCTTTCGGCGATAGGCAACCACTGCCGGAAACAGTCCGGCCAATAACACTATCAGGCATGCCGCCAAAGGCCACAATACTGGTTCATTCCAATTGTGTCGTTTTTGTCCTCTCAAGTCGGCGTCTATACGGTGATACTTCATATTGTTATGTGACAACCTATTGGGCTTCACATTTTTATACCAGGCATGATACAAGCCATAATCCTTGGGATGATATCCCCAGAGCCAGGGTGCATCCTGACGCAGGATATTGACCATACGATCGATAATTCTCTGGCGCTCAGGACTATCCTCTATATTTTTCATTTGCTCGAACAAGTCATTATATTCAGGGTTGTCGTAATTAGCAGCGTTCTCGCCGTTGTTGCCAACTTTTCGTTGTGGGCCATATAGCAGGAACAAAAAGTTTTCTGGGTCTGGATAATCAGCGTTCCACCCCCATTCAAAGATCTGCGCATTTCCCTTACGTATCTTGTCCTGAAAGCGATTATAGTCTGTACTTCGGACTACCAATTGGATGTTGAGTTTCTGGAATTGTTTACGCATCCAGTCTAGTTTTGACTTGTCCTCTGCGCTGCGTGCGGTAGCATCAAAATACAACACCAATGGCGCACTAGTTTTGTCGTCGATTCCATTGGGATAACCTGCCTCTGCTAACAAAGCTCTGGCGGTTTCGATAGGTTTGCGACGTGGTTTTTCGTTCTCCCAGTCATATACAATCGTGTTGATCCCTTCTTTGCCATAACGATGACCAGCAATTCCCGGTGCAATTGGCCCCTGTGCCGGAATACCACGACCATTGGCAAATATCGAAACGTATTCCTCGTAGTCCACTGCGATGGAAATAGCTTGACGCAATTTTCTGGCAGACTCTGAGAACCCACCAACTAGAGGATCTAACATGTTGAAGCCCATGTAGTAAGTGGAAGTTGTTACCGCCGTCTCTAGTCGGATCCCCTGGGCCTTCATTGCTTCTGTAACGGTTGCCTCTCCTTGTCCCGTAATTTGTACGGCCTGATCAAAACTATCGGAGCCTATCCCAGAGGCATCGTAATAGCCTTGCAGGAATTTGTTCCAACGTGGGATGCTCTCCTTGTCGCGATAAAACATAATCTTGCTGATGAACGGCAACGGCCTTCCTGCATCCGCTAACAAACCTACCTTCACATCGTCGATCATCCCTTCAGAGGGATAAGTTTCGCCATGAAAGTTGGGATTCTTTTCCAATACCATCACCAGATTGGGGTTGTTCTCAGTTAGCATGTAAGGCCCGGTACCAACGGGATACCAGTCAAGTGTAATGTTCTTTTCCGCTAACCCCTGCTGAGTATAAAAACGCTCTGCTTCCCATGGAATCGGTGCAAAAAAAGGCATTGCCAGCCAGTACATAAACTGCGGGTATTTACCCTTGATCTTGATGCGATAGGTGTAAGAATCAACTACCTGTGCGCCCTCCAGTGCATAATTATTCAAATCCAGATAAGCGTCCTTGCCCTGTTTTTTTGACTGTTCCTTGGCTGCAGTCTTTAGGATAGTTGAATATTCCTTGAGACCCACAATGTAATCTGACATCAAACCAAAAATCGGAGAATGCAGTCTAGGATGTGCCAGACGCTTGATCTCAAATACATAATCTTCTGCGGTCAGTTCACGCGTGTCAGTGTGAAGAAAATCATTGAGCTCATAAACCTCGGCCAAATCTTTAGCGGTCAAATCATGATAGAGAAATTTTCCCTGCTCATTTCTGGCGAAGGCGGGATGAGGCTGGTAACGAATACCAGGTTTAATAGAAATTTCGTAAATCGTATAAGCAATTTTTTCGGCATCAACACCGTCAGGCAAGTGTCTCCCTTTCTTGTCAAGGTACTGTACCACTGGCATTTTCGTTGCCGTAAGTGAAACTAGCGTATATGGGCGTTTTAGATAATGATATTGTAGTGGCGGCTCATAAACCTGTGCAGTGAACATAATTTCATTTGAACTGTAAGACTGCACCGGATCAAGGTGCTTGGGACGCTCAGCAAAAGCACCATAGAGAATATTTCTATCCGCATCGGTAGCAGGATAAGGATCATTCCAAGAATCACTGCCGCAAGCAGATAACAAGGCCACAAAAAGTGTTGGTAGGTATTTAAATAGTACCTTCATTGGCTTTATAGTTTAGCGTAAATACTAGATTACAGGGTGGATGGAAAACCTCTACTTCGACGAATTTTACCGTGGCTCTTCAAGCACGACAGGCTCCTGAGCTATAATCCTCCAAACTCCAAAATAGAATACTCACAAGGATAAGACATGGGATTTCTCACAGATAAACGCATCCTCATCACTGGACTACTCAGCAATCGTTCCATCGCTTACGGCATCGCGAAGGCTATGCAACACGAAGGCGCAGAGCTAGCTTTCACTTATCAGGCAGAAGGAATACGCAATCGTGTTGAGAAACTAGCTGCCGAATTCGGTAGTGATTTGCTTTTTTCCTGCGACGTTGCAAATGATAACGAGATTACCCGGATCTTTGACGATCTCGGAAAACGCTGGGATGGCCTTGATAGCATCGTACACTCTATTGCCTTCGCTCCACGTGAAGCACTGAGTGGGGACTATCTGGAAAACCTAAACCGCGAAGCCTTCCGGATAGCTCACGATATTAGCTCCTATAGTTTCGCCGCTCTGGCAAAAGCCGGGCTGTCACTGATGCAAGGCAGAAACAGCTCACTTCTAACGCTCACTTACTTGGGTGCAATGAGAGTTATGCCAAATTACAATGTAATGGGACCGGCTAAAGCGAGCCTTGAGGCCAACGTGCGATTTATGGCATCAAGTCTTGGTCCAAAAGGAATAAGGGTCAATGCAATTTCTGCAGGTCCGATCAAGACCTTGGCTTCGGCAGGAATAGGTGATTTTGGAAAACTGCTAGGATA
>JAZGCR010000005.1:0-5618 GCA_036477105.1 Nitrosomonadaceae bacterium
CCCATAACTGCAGCAAGCTCATCATCACTTAGATTTAGCTTCTGTATAATTCCCGAGTAGACCATTATTTTTCCACCTGGCATGCAGTAGGCATTGAGTTGATCGTTATTTTGAACGTTTACTTCCCAAGCCCAGCTAAGCGCATCTGGACGGAAAACCACCGTGTGCGGAATTAATCGATTTGCGATTGATCTGACCCGAGCATACTGTTTTTTATCTTTGTTCAACACACCCTGTTGCTTTGCTTTAGCTATCTCCTGCTGGTAGGCAGTCGCTGCAGAGGCTTGCACTTGCCTTTCAGACAGGCCACTGAACATCCACTGTGTGCGGTTTACGCCTACCCTACCGCTACTAGTCGTATTGACTGTTTGACAGGCAGTTAATGTAGCAAGCATCAACAAGATCAAAAGTTTTTTCAACATTTCAACCCTCATAAAATTATTAGTTCCTGTAATCTTTCTGAGATACATGCCAGGTCTTATTACTACCTATATTCTATCTTAGCAACGGCCTACCTCTATTGGTTCAACCTAGGAACTACGGCATATCTGAAGCGATATACATATATGTTGAGCCTGATAAATCTAAAAAAATGTGTGTCCAATTTCTTTGTTCTAGCAATTGATCAATTATGTGCGGTAAAACCAAAGGCCTTATCATGTACGTACACAAGTTTACATTCTTCGATGTATTTGACGTCATGAATTCTTCCGCCCTTAATATAACCCGTTTGACCTTTACTTAAGAAAATGTGTTCTCCATCGGGAATGAGCCCAGCTGGTCCATTTGTAAAGAACTGGATAGACATTCTTCCCTCAATGACAACGGTCATATCATCACCTGGGTGTGAATGTGGGGGCTCTTCTGCACCTGCTTCCCATTTCTCCAGCATTACTTCCACTCCGGTCGGGTTGGTCGGGAATGTAGTTCTTAGGGTGAATCCATCTGGAGTATTAGGAATACAGATGTGGCTATCCCAAACAGCACTGGTTTCAGAAGTGACCTCATTGTTTTTACCAACGTTGTTATTAGACATATGCGATTTTCCTATTTTTGGCCAATTTAGGTATTAAGTGAATAGTTATTAAGTGAAAAAAAGGTCTGAGTATAGCGGTTTCACAAAGTGATATTTCTACAAATAGTGAATGCTTGTATGAGTAAACGTATTTGGCCAACTGTAAATAGTTATTTAATAGCTATTACTTATACCAAAACCCAATATATCAATCGTTGAGCTGGCACCGACTAAATCGTATGGTAGTTTAACTTCTCTATCATGAGGTATGGAAGTTCAGGGATAGTAATCTTAATGTGCTACATTTGTGTCGCGGGATAAAATCGAGTTGGAAACAAGAAATTCCATTTAATGTCTGGGAGTAGGGCAGGACAATATGAAAGCAATTTTATGCAAACAATGGGGCCCTCCTGAAAACCTCGTAGTTGAAAATATCCCCTCACTCAAGGCTGACAAAGCACATGTAATTGTTAAGGTAAAAGCTTGTGGTGTCAATTTTCCAGATACCTTAATTATTCAAGGCAAGTATCAGTATAAGCCGGACTTGCCATTCTCACCTGGAGCTGAAGTTGCAGGTGTAATTAAGGGGCTGGGCCAAGGTGTCAGTGGTGTTGGGGTCGGAGACAGTGTTTTTGCCTTTATCGGATGGGGTGGTTTTTCCGAAGAAGTGTCAGTACCAGTAGATAAGATTATTCATATGCCTGAGGGGATGGAGTTTAAAATCGCTTCAGCTTTTGTCATGACATATGGAACCTCCTATTACGCACTTAAACATAGAGCTCAACTTAAGTCTGGAGAGACACTACTAGTACTAGGTGCCGCGGGTGGGGTGGGGCTTGCGGCGGTAGAACTTGGAAAAATAATAGGAGCACGTGTTATTGCTTCAGCTTCATCTGATGACAAGTTAGCGGTGTGCAAAGAATATGGTGCGGATGAATTAATCAATTACTCCACTCAGAACTTTCGTTCGATCATTAGTGAAATTACAAATGGTCAGGGAGTGGACGTTGTCTGCGACCCTGTCGGTGGTAGTCTCTCTGAGCAGGCATTGCGTTCGACAGGCTGGAAAGGGCGATTCTTAGTAATGGGCTTTGCGAGCGGCGAAATTTCCAGGATTCCACTAAATCTTCCACTGCTCAAGGGTAGCTCTATTGTTGGAGTATTCTGGAGTGATTTCATCCGACGAGAAAAAGAAACCTACGCTTACGTACTGCAAGAGTTAACCACATGGATTGTGCAAGGCAAGCTAAAACCGCTGGTCTCGAGAATTTATCCCTTAGAGCAAGCTACTCTAGCTCTCAACGACTTAGTGCAACGCAGAGTGACGGGAAAAATTGTGCTGGTACCGTAAAAATATTGGAAAAACAAACCTTCTCCATCCAGCACAGAGGTATCAAAATCGGTTTACAATTGGGCTATAAGGCACTTGTCCTTTAACCAACTTTATACTACGAAACCATCCTCCTGCCAGAACTGGTACATCCGCTTCCAGTTTGAATTCAGGGACTTCAACCAGAACCTCCTCAAATATCACGTCCAGTCGCGTGACGATATGTCGAGTAAGCAGATTCAATGTTCGCCTTATCCACGCAGTTTCACCTGGTTTGAGAAACTTGTCTAGTATCAGTACGCTTCCCCCCGGTTTCACTACGCGTGCGACTTCTTGTAAACAGGCTATAGGGTTAGGCACTATTGCAAGGATCAGATGTAGTACAACATGGTCGAAGCACTCCTGAGCAAACGGTAGGGACATGCTATCTCCCTGAACAAGTTTCAAGTGAAGATTTCCAATACGGGGTTTTGCACGGCTTAACATGGCAGTTGTAAGGTCCAGGCCGGTATAGTAGTGACAGAGGGGAAGATGAGGCAGATCCAGCCCAGTACCAATACCATCAATCAGAATATTAAGTTTCCCCTCATTCGGTATTTGCCTAAGACTTGCCGCGCGTACACTTGTGCCTGCTGTTGCGAGTAAGATGTCGTAAAGCGGAGCGATAACAGTGTAAGTATGGCGCAAGGACATTAAGCGTCCTATTTACGATTTTGTTTACCAGATATAACTAGTATGTCCTGTTTTCTATTAGCCCAAACAAGCATCCACACTCCGGCGACGATCATTGGCAGAGAGAGCCATTGGCCCATGCTGACACCCAGCGTCAGTACGCCCATGAAGCCATCTTCTGGTTCTCGGAAAAATTCGGCGACTGAACGGAATATGCCATAGCCGATCAGGAACATACCCGAGACAGAGCCTACTGGTTTTGGCTTGGCTGAATAAATCCATAACAACACAAAAAATGCTACCCCTTCAAGTGCAAATTCATAAAGTTGGGAAGGGTGGCGAGGGAGTGTGTCCACGTTGGGAAATACCATCCCCCAGGACACGTCGGTGGGTCGCCCCCATAATTCAGCGTTGATGAAATTGCCGATGCGACCTGCGCCTAGCCCTAGTGGTACTAGCGGCGCAATGAAATCTGTGACGGTCAGCCACTGCAATTTATACTTGTGTGCCATTAGTGCCATCGCAGTTATTACACCTAGAAGACCGCCGTGGAATGACATGCCGCCTTTCCACACTGCAAGTATTTCTAGCGGCTGTTGTAAATAGTAACCGAACTGATAAAACAGCACGTGACCTAGGCGACCACCGAGTATTACCCCGAGCATGCCATAAAACAGAAGATCGTCAAGGATGACCTTGTTGAGAGTCGCTTGCGGATTGCGCTTGATATGGTAACGTCCCAGTAGTATAAACAGTGCAAATCCGAGTAGGTACATCAGTCCGTACCAACGAATGGATAGAGGTCCAAGATAGATGGCGACAGGATCAAACTGTGGGTGAACGAGCATAGGTCTCAGCTGCATTTGCTGTAAAATGTAGATTATACGGCAAGCGTGTTTTCCACAAAGCTAGACACGAAGGAGAGAGCGTATACAGTCAAGAATTTCTAATATTTTTCAGGAGTAACCATGCCAGACAATAAACGCAGCCAAGCCATTACCCAAGGTGCGCAGCGTTCTCCCAATCGTGCCATGTTAAGAGCAGTAGGTTTCGGCGACAAAGATTTTAACAAGCCCATAGTAGGTGTAGCTAACGGTTTTTCTACTATCACGCCCTGCAATATGGGATTAAACGAGCTGGCAACAGCTGCTGAAAATGCATTGAGGCAAGCTGGTGCGATGCCACAAATCTTCGGCACTATCACCGTGTCTGATGGTATCTCTATGGGAACAGAGGGCATGAAGTATTCACTGGTATCGCGCGAAGTAATTGCAGACTCGATTGAAACTGCAGTACAAGCAGAGAGCATGGATGGTGTGATCACTGTTGGTGGTTGCGACAAGAACATGCCAGGTGCGATGATTGCTATCGCACGGATGAACGTTCCATCTATTTTTGTTTACGGTGGAACCATCAAACCTGGCCACTATAAAGGGCGGGACCTAACCATTGTCAGTGCTTTTGAAGCGGTAGGACAGTACATTGCAAACAATATAGACGAAAAAGAATTGCTTGAAGTGGAACGTCATGCTTGTCCCGGCGCGGGATCCTGTGGAGGCATGTTTACTGCTAATACCATGTCGTCTGCGTTTGAAGCGATGGGAATGAGCCTGCCTTACTCTTCAACTATGGCGGCGACGGATGAGGAAAAGCGTGTGAGTGCTATACGCTCTGCAGAAGTGTTAGTGAACGCGATCAAATATCAAATTCTGCCACGCGACATCATTACTAGGAAATCTATCGAAAATGTTATTGCCGTTATTATGGCTGTGGGGGGCTCGACAAATGCAGTACTGCATTTTCTTGCAATTGCCCATGCGGCCGAGGTGGAACTTGTAATCGACGATTTTGAGCGCATACGCGGTAAGGTACCTGTATTGTGTAATTTAAAACCTTCTGGACGTTATGTCGCCACCGACTTGCATACTGCGGGTGGTATCCCCCAAGTAATGAAAATGCTGCTCGCGCATGGTCTGCTACATGGCGACTGCCTGACTATTAGCGGCCAGACTGTTACCGAAGTATTGCAGAATGTTCCCGCAACTCCTCGCAAGGATCAGGATGTTATACGGCAATGGGATAACCCCATGTATGAGCAGGGACACCTTGCCATACTTAAAGGCAATCTTTCTACCGAGGGCTGCGTAGCTAAAATCACTGGAGTAAAAAATCCGAAAATTACCGGCCCGGCAAAGATATTTGAATCGGAAGAAAGCTGCATGACCGCCATAGTGGCACGCAAAATCCAGCCTGGAGACGTGGTGGTAATACGCTATGAAGGTCCCAAAGGTGGGCCAGGTATGCGTGAAATGCTTTCACCTACTTCTGCTCTTATTGGTGAGGGGCTAGGAGATTCTGTGGGACTTATCACCGACGGGCGTTTTTCAGGTGGCACCTACGGCATGGTAGTTGGCCATGTTGCGCCCGAAGCTTTTGTCGGCGGGGTCATCGCGCTGGTACATGAGGGAGATTTAATCACCATAGATGCAGAAAACAGATTGCTACAACTAAATGTTTCTGAGGAAGAAATTTCTAGTCGCCGTGCCAAATGGCAACCACCCAAGCCGCGCTATATGCGAGGGGTACTGGCCAAATACGCAA
>JAZGCR010000050.1:0-3464 GCA_036477105.1 Nitrosomonadaceae bacterium
TAGAACCATTAACAACACGAAACGACTTGTTATACCTGATTTAGTAGGCGACTCACATTCTTTAAATCGTCAGAAGAAAGCTCAAAATCAAAGATGCTGAGATCTTCCCTCATGTGCTGCTCAGAACATGTTCCGGTAAGAGGAACGATACCAGATTGACTGAGATATCGGAAGAAGATTTGCGCTTCGGTTTTGTTATACTTTTGAGCAATGGTTCGAACGGTATTGCTGACTAGAATATGAGGATTTGCGGTGAGGGTCCAAAAACTCTGGTAGATAACTCTATGATTAGAGCACCAATTACGCAAGTCTGCATCATACCCCGTTTCCTGATAAAACCGATTTTGTACAACCGCTGGCTTCACGTTGGCATCGGCATAGAGTTGCCTCATCACTTCAGTATTGTAACAGTTGCTGATTCCCAACTGACGAGCTCCCCCAGCCTTTTGAATTGTTTCCATTGCGTCCCATACCTTCATCAAAAGTGCGTGGGGTACCATTGGTGAATGAAGTACTAGAGAATCTACATATTCGGTTTGGAGGTTTTTCTTCGATGCCTCAAAAGATTGGGTGACCTGCGACTCTATAGGGGCATTCTTATCGTATGGCACTTGTCTCGGATCCTGACCAGCAAGTGGGGTGAATTTGGTTTGTAAGAACAAGGTTTCACGTTCGATACCCCGGTCTTTCAGCCTGTGAAGCGCCGCTCCAACCAGTGGCTCGTCATAGTGCATCGGTTGGCAGGCGGTGTCAATCCCTTTGAATCCTGCTTGGATGGCTTTCACAACCAGATCTGCCGTGCGCTCCTTTTTCCAGGCCGTGCCGTAAATAACCCATGGCATTTTCACGCCTGCAGCAGTTGTTAACCATTTCTGATCTTCCATTATTAAGATCCCTATAATTAGGTATAACGATGCCGGTGAGCGGTTGCGTTTTTGGAAATCCGCTCGGCTGGCTGGTTATAGGGCGCGCAAATCTGTGTTACGTTTGGAACAGCCGCGGAAGAAACCGCCCAGTCCGCTTCATGTACTCGTTGTAATCCTCGCCAAACCGCTCGATTAGCTTTTCTTCTTCGATTCTCGTTCGTAACATCAGCAGGCCAAAGCCTATTCCACCAGTTAGAGCTAGGAACCAGTTCGCGGTCACAAGGGAGTTCGCTACAACTGCCAATGCAGTCGCCAAATAAAACGGGTGTCGCACCCAACGATAAGGGCCTCTCGTAACCAGCGTGTGCTCTGCCCTGGTTACGACCGTGTCCGTCAAGTTCTTGCCAAGGGTTCGGAACGTCACCACCAAAAGCAGTCCTCCAGTGATCCCAAGCACAACACCCGCCCACCGCAACCAGTTCGGCAGTGCAACCGATGACCAAACCATCAATGCTGGGTTAATCATGTACGTCACAAGTCCAACCATACCTGCGATGGCAATGGGCCGCAATGTAACGAGTATAAAGATACCCTCTTGTCGGCGGTCAAGTTTTTCCCCAGTCGCCTGGGATTTGATGCGATGGTACGCACCGATGGGAACGATGACCGCAAAGCCCAGAATGAGGATGAACCGAAATGTTTGTTCGTATTCCATGTCGTGTTATTGCGCCCTATAATGCGTTTTCCCCTTCCATCAGAACGCTATGCCCAGCTTCACCTTCGCTGCAGTGGGTCGCTTGGGTCTCGCTTCCTCACCTTCCCGTTGATATTTCCGAGTTGCCTTAAGCCATCTTGGCGATGACAGATTCTATCTGCGATCTATCAAATGCCCGAAGGGTCTGTGAGTGAACGTTGCCCAGGCTACAGAGCGACAGCAGGAGCGCTGAGACGGTCTCGTCATCAGGCGCTTCCAAGATGAGCACACCGTCATGCGCTCCCAAGGTCCAATAAACCTCCTTAACTGTGACGCCAGCATTCTTTGCAGTTTCGACAAAAGCATCGGCCCGTTTGGTTGTGTCCTTGAAGTTGCGGACGCCCTGCTCCGTAAAATCGAACAACGCGATATAAGTTGCCATAATGTGTCTCCTTATTTCTAATTATTTTCTTATGAAGCCCTTTTTCCAAAATATTTACCTATCAGCCCTACAGTTCTTTATCTTCGGCAAGGTAGACGACGCCCATACCGCCTTCACCAATCTTTTCGATGATTTTGTAATGTGATATAGTTTTACCGACCATAGTCTTTTAGAGAAAGAAATGACAGGATAGTTAGAAAAAGATAAGCGAGAACGATTTAATTGTCAAGGATTTCCAGCACTCTGTCGGAACGGCAAAAAAATATTGAACATCCAACCTCATGCCAAGTGACGCGAGGTTACTGGATATAGAACCACCACGCAGAGTATCGCAATGTCTTAGGAGTTGATTCTGTGGATTGCCGAGGGATGCCTGTAAGGAGATGAAAAGGAATTGATGTCTATATTATCGAGAAATACGACGCCCATGCCACCTTCACCGAGTTTTTCGAGGATTTTGTAGTGGGATATAGTTTCGCCAATCATGGCAGACATTTACGCTACCTACATATTTTACTTTACTTCCTGTATAACAGTCCGCATCAGCTGTTGGAACCTCAGAAGATTACCTAGAAAGCTGAAATGAACTCTTGGTTCACTGAAAAGCACTCAAGAAAACACGGCGGTCTCAATCAGCTGAGTGCATTGTTAGGTGAATATGATCGTATTTACCTGACATCTTGGTGATTTAATAGTAGCACTGAGCTAACTACGGCATGTGATTCTCATCAGCCAGCTGAACAGTCAATCCATCAGGATCTTCAAAATAGATTCTCTCGCTACCGCGTACTCTTGGGTTCAGCCCTTCTGCTTTCAGCTTTTTGCTAGCGACGTTGACATCGAAATTTTTGACCGAATAGCAATAATGGTGCATTCCGGGCTCACTGCCCTGAAATAACGCAACAAAGTTGCTACCACAGGTCAGGAAGCAGTCAGTAGCACTCTCTCGCGCTACAGTCAAACCGAGATGCTTTATGTAAAAATCACGCGAGCGAGGCACGTTCGTGACACGAAGAGCGATATGGTTGAGTTCTGTAGCTTCGAAGGTGCCCACGACCCTCTCTTGTTGTGTCGAGGCACGGCCAGCACTCAGAAACGGACTACCTGCGAAGATCGCAAAAAGTGCTCCCAATTTGGACATCAGTTGCCGCCGTGTCAATCGACCGCCTGCAAATTCATTCACCAATTGACTGATCTCTTTTTCCATCTTTTAGCCCTCCTTTGGTTCCACAAATTCAATTGCTGTGCTACTGCGGTCATCATTGTAACTCATTCTGACGCGGAAAAAAATCGAAGTCTCCAAATATTTCAGCGCCTTGTTAACCCTGTGCAGAGAATGACTCATGATAAGCAACGCTACCCTGTGGATAAGTACCCTGAATTAGAATCGCCTGAAAATATTCTGGCGGAACATCAGGAAGTACAAGGCCATTAACGGGCTTAAATCCAAAACGGCTGTAGT
>JAZGCR010000051.1:0-2827 GCA_036477105.1 Nitrosomonadaceae bacterium
CGCACTGATAATACCCATAGTCACTGTTTGGCCCACACCGAAGGGGTTGCCAATGGCAAGTACTATGTCTCCCACCTTGGCTTGATCTGAGCGCCCGAATGTTACTGTCGGCAATCCTGTCATGTCGATTTTTATGACAGCGAGATCAGTTTCCGGATCTGAGCCGATAATGCGCGCCTTTGTTGTTCTGCCATCAGCCAGTGCAATTTTTATTTCGTCTGCAGCCTCTACAACATGATGATTAGTAAGAATATAACCTTCAGGGCTTACAATTACGCCTGATCCAAGACTCGAAGTACGCCGAGTTTGCGCTTTAAAGCGGTTACCAAAGAATCGGCGAAATATAGGATCGTTTAGCAGTGGATGAGAGGGTACTTTGACTTCCTTGGTGGTGAAAACATTAACTACTGATGGCATAGCAATTTTGGCAGCGTTGCTAAAGCCGTTGAGGTTCGACGTACTGTTGAGGATAGCCTCTTTGTAGGGGGTAGTTTCTTTCAGTGTCACGATACTACCATGCATGTTCCACGGTAATAATTCAGGACGCAAGGTGGAGATAACAAACAACGCAGCAAGGCATATCGTTGCTGTTTGTGCGAAAATCAGCCAGAGTTTATTCATATCAGGATATAGGCTTAGATATTAAAATATTAAAATGATTGCCATTAGTATTGGTAGAGGGAGAATAGCGATGCGATTAAAAGAACTTGAATCATACTTGGATTTGCTGCTAGATATCTCCCATTTTCGTGATTATTGCCCAAATGGGCTGCAAGTGGAAGGCCGTAGCGAAATTGGAACAATAGTTAGCGGTGTAACTGCTTCTTTTGAGTTCCTACAAGCAGCCATTAATAAAAATGCAGATGCGGTACTGGTGCATCATGGTTATTTCTGGCGCGGCGAGAACGAATGTTTAATCGGCATGAAACGTCGTCGTATAGCATTACTGATAGCACATGACGTTAATTTGTTTGCCTACCATCTGCCGCTAGATGCGCATCCCGAGATAGGAAACAATAGCCAACTAGGGCATAGGCTAGGTTTCGTTGAAACTGGTCGCTTTGGTGAGCAAAACATTGCAGTACTTGGCAGTCTATCACAAGTGGTGACGCTTAGAGAGTTAGGAGTAAGTCTAGAGCGCATTTTGTCACGTAGACCATTATTAATTGGCGATGAAGCTAAGCCGATACGACGTATCGCTTGGTGCACTGGTGCAGCTCAGGACTATTTCGATGAGGCTATCCGTATGGGAGTGGACGTGTTTATTACTGGTGAAATCTCAGAAAAGACCGTGCATGCTGCACGCGAATCCGGCGTAGCTTTTATCTCGGCGGGGCATCATGCCACCGAGCGTTACGGCGTACAGGCGCTGGGTGAGCACGTAGCACAGAAATTCGGCATCACTCACCAGTTTATTGATGTAGATAACCCGGTATGAAAATGGAAACACGGACAGATCTACCATTACAATTCACCATAATTTATTAGCTAACATGTAAACCATGTAAACATAAATGGAGTCTGCTATGGGGCAAGCGCCTTTACAGGGAATAAAAGTTATCGAAATGGGCACACTCATTGCCGCGCCTTTTGCAGCGAGATTGATGGCTGAATTTGGCGCAGATGTTATCAAGATCGAGTCCCCGCAGGGTGGTGATCCTCTACGACAGTGGCGCAAGTTGCACAATGGCACTTCACTGTGGTGGTACGTCCAGGCGCGTAACAAGAAATCGATTACAGTGAATCTTAAAAAGGAAGCGGGCCAGGAAATAATCAGGCAACTGATTAAGGACACCGATATTCTGATTGAGAATTTCCGTCCTGGCGCTATGGAGGGTTGGAACCTAGGGTGGGAGCAGCTTAGCGCAATTAATCCCGGACTCATTATGGTACGTATTTCTGGTTATGGCCAGACTGGGCCCTACCGGGATCGTCCAGGTTTTGGAGCGATAGGTGAATCCATAGGGGGTTTGCGTCATCTTTCCGGTCAACCGGGTCAAGCGCCGGTACGTGTGGGGGTCTCCATCGGGGATTCTATCTCGGCCCTGCATGGTGTCATGGGCGCATTAATGGCTTTGCATCACCGTAGTACCAACAGTGGTAAAGGGCAAGTGGTGGATGTAGCGTTGTATGAATCAGTATTCAACCTAATGGAAAGCCTTCTACCAGAATACGACATGTTTGGTTTTATTAGGAATCGTAGTGGCGCATCCCTGCCAGGCATTACGCCATCGAATACTTATATGTGCCGTGACAAAAAGTATGTTGTGATCGGCGCTAATGCAGATAGTATTTTCAAGCGTATGATGCTAGCCATTGGCCGTAGCGACCTCGCCAATGATCCTGAGCTTGTTCACAACGATGGGCGGGTGAAACGAACCAAAGAACTTGATGATGCAATTGTGGCATGGACAACGCAGCATAATCTCGAAGATGCACTGGCGGCACTCGATAGGGCAGAAGTTCCAGCTGGAAAGATCTACGATATCGCTGATATCACCAGCGATCCCCACTATAAGGCACGTGAAATGATCCAGCAGTTTGAATTGCCGGATGGGTGTTCGTTAAAATTACCCGGCATTGTTCCTAAGTTATCACAAACACCTGGAAAAACTCACTGGGTTGGCCCGCGATTAGGTGAGCATACTACCGAAATTTTGAGTAGCTTGGGTTACGATCAGGCTGCGCAATTGGCACTGAAGCAACAGGGTGTGATTTGACTTTCTTGGCAAGTTCGTGAAGACATGCCAAATCCTTCTGTATGTGGAACTAGAAATAGAACTTTCAGCACCGTAATTTGGTAGTTCTTGACATCAAACCTTAGTGT
>JAZGCR010000052.1:0-3869 GCA_036477105.1 Nitrosomonadaceae bacterium
CGTTTATCTATAAAAACACAGAAGGAATATGACTGCAATGAAGAGAAGATAAGAATACGCGCCCGCACGATATTTAACGGAAACATGGGGACTGGAGAAGTTGTTTATTCGTCTGGTGACAGAAAGCCTAGTAAGTGGAGACCAGTAGAACCTGGGAGTTCTGGCGAAGTCTTTTGGAAAATAGCTTGTGGTAACACTCGTCCTGCGACAGAGTGGACTAGGGTGCATGAGCATGATGAGCTTGGCGTAACTTTATATGTTGACCACGCCACGATTCGCAAGTCGGGAAACAGGGTGAAGATATGGAGTTTGGGGGACTTTAAGACCGTTAGGATAGGAAGGGATAAAAAGAAGTATTTATCTTCAAAAATCCAGTGGGAGTTTTACTGCAAAGAAAATAAACTAAGAGGACTTACCTTCGTGTTTTTTAGCGATAACATGTCGCGAGGAGAGCGCTTTCATACGTCGGGTGACGTCTCTTCAATTAGTGGATGGATGCAAATAGTAAGGTCGCCCCTTGAGGAACTATGGAAAATCGCCTGTGGAAAGTGATGGGTGAATGAAAAATACACCATCGAAGCACTATTGTTAACTTTAATACTCACACTTGTAAGTATGAATGCAACAGCAGAATGGACGTTAGTGTTGATGAGTAAAGAAGCTAATCAATATGTCGACCTCGCTACTATTCGTGTGTCTGACAATATCGCCAAGATGTAGATTTTGACGAATATCTCAAAGAACATCGAAAGCATAAAGATTGGAGAGAAGGGCTTCTCTATGAAGGCCCAGCTGCGGTAAGATTGTAAAGAGGGAAAAAATAGGCTGATTGCATCGGTATGGTACAGCGAATAAATTGGGACTAGTGGAGTTGGTCTTGCGACTAACATCCCCACCGCTTGATGTCTTCGGGTGATGAAATCGATGCTTATACCTCTCATTCCTAATGGCGGTTGGACCTAGAGCGGAAGAGGGAGTAGGCAGACTAATCGAACTTCATCTTCTTGATGTAAGCCGCTGCGGCATCCGCGAGGACATCGCGAAACATCCGGACGGGATTGTCAAAGACGGCTACGCCAATCCCCCGATCAACCGAGCGCGTAGCCAGCAAAGTCAGCATAGGCGTCGGCGGAAAATAAAGCTCCATGTACACGAGGCGCATCCCTTCCTTTTCGATGTGCAGCAGGCGCTCAAAATACTGCTTAGCAAGGTCTCCGTTTCGGGCCAGCACCGCTCCCTGCACCGCCACACGCAGCTTCTTCCACTGTTCAGGTGTCATTTCCTTTTTCCAGGCCATGACCTGCTGGTGCATGGCGTCGAGCTGACTCTTGGCCGCACCTTCGATGTTCGCCTTGATCATCGGCGTCATGCGCCGCGTAAATGCGTACAACTCTTCGGTGCTGAACCGTTGCTGTTCAATGACGTTTTCGAGGAACTGCCTCGAAGAGGCAAGCAAGATCTTCTGTCGCACGAGATCCGTGCCTTTCAGGCAAGTCTGATCGATGTTTTTCTCCACGCGTCCCATCTTTGTGTGATAGCTGCGTAGTTGCTGAAGGCGTTCAGTGTCGAGCTTGCCGGCTCCCGGAGGACCAAGCATGAGATAGATCGCCACTGGAATGTGCGCAAACACCTTGAATGTGTTGTACTCCGGAAGGATGACGTTGGCGGCGTTTTCGGTGCTGTTGTGGACAAGAACAAGTTGTCTGTTGCGGAAAAGAATGATGGGTCTACCGATTGCGAGGTCGAGCTTGGTAGCGGCGGCGTAGGCATCGATGAAGGAGCTGTTCAGATCGACAAGTGCCGTGTTCCCCTGATTGGCAGGCTCTGCAGCGCAAACCGGGACAGCCAGCAAAACGATAACAAAGTTGGCTAGGAAGATTCGTATCATGCTCGTTCTCCATGGAAATAGATGGATCACCTACCCACTCGCGGGGCTTTGTTGTGTTGCAATTTGGCCTAACTATTACTAAAAGGGTACGCTCGGTCAATATATCAAAAAAAGATTCCCCAATAAATTTGTATATGTATTTGTTTATAAAGTTAGTTTATCCACTACATTAAATTATTACTAGTAGCTAATAAAGATCTCGATTCTCTCAAAGAAATGCAGACGAATGTGCTTGTGGTTATTGGAGAATATTGTGATTGCGTGAAAGTCTGCTTTGTGCCAAAAGCAGACTTTCCTATACGCACAAAAAACCCGGTACTAAGCCGGGTTAAGTTTAATAGTTGTAGAAAAAGTTGATGTTTTAATTTTACGTGTTAATCAAATCGTAATTAAAAAGCATAAATATTCAGATTGTCATTTTTGGATAAGTAAATCTAAATTGTAGCTCGGTTAACGCATTCCAGTGTCAAGCATGTCACAGAAAAATTAATGGAATTAACAGATAAGCCAACGGGGTAATTAGCGTAATAACCACAAGGTTTAGGCAAAACCCTGCCCTCGCCATTTGCGGGATCGACACTTTACCAGAGCCAAATACAATGGCATTGGGCGCAGTGGCAACAGGCAACATAAAAGCACAGCTCGCAGCGAGGGCCATTGGTGCGATTAATAACATAGGTTCAAGGTACGCCGCGGTGGCAATACCGCCCAAAACGGGCAGTAAAGTCGCCGTCGTGGCGGTATTACTGGTGAGTTCAGTCAGAAATACCACCATCGCCACAATGGATAACAACAGGGTAAAGACATGAAAGCTGGTGAGTACCGACAACACCGTGCCTAACCAAGCCGCCAGACCGCTGCTGCTGATCGCCGCCGCCAAGCTAAGACCACCACCAAATAACAACAACACGCCCCAAGGAATGCCTTTCGCCGTTGACCAATTCAGTAACCGTGTATTTTTTTGCTGCTTCTCTCCTGACGGGATTAAAAAGAGCGAAACCGCACCTACCACAGCAATAATCGTATCGTTTAATGCAGCCAGACCAGGAATCTGTTGCAAGAGTGGCCGAGTCACCCATGCCAAAGCAATAAAGACAAAGACAATTGCTGTGCGCTTCTCCGGGGTGGTCATTAGACCTAAGGCCTCCAGTTCACTGTCTACGACACCAGCAGCAGTCGTGTTATGTCCCAAGTCGAAAGTGAACACCAAACGCGTTAGCAACAACCACGCAATCGGCACCAGAATAAATACAACAGGCAAGCCGAAACTCATCCATTGGGCAAAACCTATGTTGATACCGTAAGTTTGTGTCATGAAGGCCGCCACCATCGCATTGGGCGGTGTGCCGATCAAAGTGCCTAAACCTCCAATGCTCGCCGCATAAGCGATCCCGAGCATCAGACAAACAGTAAATTTGTTTGCTGCTTCTTTAGATTGCCCTTCGAGCATGACTTGGGCAAGCGATATCGCAATAGGCAGCATCATGATTGTCGTCGCAGTGTTACTGATCCACATCGACAAAAGCGCGCTAACAACCATAAAACCGCCGACGATAGCATGGGGATGGCTGCCTACTAAATGCAAAATTGTCAGTGCCAGGCGCCTGTGTAACTGCCAACGCTGCAAGGCTGTCGCGATAATGAAACCACCCAGCAACAGAAAGATCACAGGATTGACATAAGGCACCGTTGCTTCTCGAACGGAGCTTATTCCTATCAGTGGAAATAAAATAATTGGGAGTAACGACGTAACGGGTAAGGGAAGGACTTGAGTGACCCACCAAACCGCCATCAACATGCCCACCCCTGCTGTGATCCAAGCTTGTTCACTCATGTTGGCAGGTGGGGTGGAAAACAGAGAATAAAAAAACAGAAACAACCCCAAAACCAGACCAATTTTTCTAGACATCAATAAGCAGCCTTAATTTATGTTATTAGATAATTGTATTTTTGGAATAGTATAAACTTAAGGCATTTTCTT
>JAZGCR010000053.1:0-2835 GCA_036477105.1 Nitrosomonadaceae bacterium
CTCCCCGTCCGGCATAGTTTGCAGAGTCGCCGAGGTCTTCCTCGATACGAAGCAACTGGTTGTACTTAGCTAGACGATCAGAGCGAGAAAGTGAGCCAGTTTTGATTTGCAATGCATTAGTAGCTACGGCAATGTCGGCAATAGTGGTATCTTCAGTTTCCCCGGAACGATGTGAAATTACAGAGGTATAGCCTGCACGCTTTGCGATTTCAATGGCGGAAAAGGTTTCAGTGAGAGTGCCAATCTGGTTGATCTTAATGAGTATGGAATTGGCAACATCTTGTGCAATGCCTTCTTTAAAAATATTTGAATTCGTCACAAACACATCATCACCTACTAGCTGTACCGATTTTCCAAGTTTTCTGGTAAGTAATTTCCAGCCGTCCCAATCATGTTCACTCATACCGTCCTCTATGCTAATGATGGGATACTTGTCTACCAAAGCAGCTATATAATCTGTGAAGTGTTCTGAATTCAAGCTTAAGCCATCAGAAGCTAGATGATATTTTCCCTCTCTAAAAAATTCCGAGCTAGCAAAGTCCAGTGCAATGGCAACGTCTGCTCCCGGTAAGTATCCAGCTTGCTCGATAGCCTGCACAATTAGTTGTAGCGCTGCCTCATTATTATCTAGATTAGGAGCATATCCACCCTCGTCACCTACTGTGGTAGTCATATTCTTTTCTTTAAGCATTTTTTTTAGCGTATGAAATATCTCAGCACCATAGCGCAAGGCCTCACGAAAACTTTGTGCACCGAGAGGAACAATCATAAACTCTTGTAAATCAATATTATTGTTGGCATGTATCCCGCCATTGATGACATTCATCATTGGCACTGGCATAGACATTGGCCCTGAACCTCCTAAATAGCGATATAAAGGTAGACTAGATTCCTCCGCTGCTGCTTTTGCCACAGCTAGCGAAACCGCCAGAATTGCATTGGCGCCAAGTCTTGATTTATTGTCACTACCGTCGAGATCAATCAGGGTTTGATCGATAAAATGTTGTTCCATTACATCTAGGCCCATGATGGCCTCAGAAATTTCGCTATTTACGTTTTCTACTGCTTTAAGAACGCCCTTGCCAAAATAACGCTGAGCATCATTATCACGTAACTCAACAGCTTCTTTAGTGCCGACAGATGCGCCAGAAGGCACTGCTGCTCGTCCCTGTATTCCAGATTCAAGTAATACTTCAGCTTCTACGGTAGGATTCCCGCGTGAATCTAAAATTTCTCGAGCAAAAGTATCAACAATTGCACTCATGCTATCTATCCTTATTGCTCAGTAATCGGGTGATCTTGACGACTGTAAGATGGTAGAATCTCGTCATATGGTAGGCACTAAAGTAATATTCTTTGGTTTGTCGGAACTTGCCGTTTCCGATGTAGCACGCTTGCCCATCGCATCAATGGTAGCTTCGATAAACGCCCTAAACAGCGGGTGCCCTGCCCTAGGTGTGGAAGTAAACTCAGGATGAAACTGGCATGCAACGAACCACGGATGCTCAGTTTCCGATAGCTCAATCATTTCGCATAGTGAGTCCACTGCCGACAGACCGCTTGCATGAAGCCCTGCCTTTTCTAATTTGGAAAGGTATTTATCGTTAACTTCATAACGATGACGATGGCGCTCAATAATTTCGTCTGAACCATAAATTTTCTGAACCAGTGAGTTTTCCTTCAGCAAACACTTTTGTCCGCCCAAACGCATGCTACCACCAAGATCCGATTGTGCGTTACGGATTTTTATATGACCATCGCGGGTACGCCATTCAGTTATTAGCCCAATGACAGGATAAGGTGTTTCAGGGTTGAACTCAGTGCTATGTGCATCTTTCATAGCAGCTTTATTGCGGGCAAACTCAATAACCGCCAGCTGCATACCAAGACAGATGCCAAGGTAGGGAATACGGTTTTCGCGTGCATAGCGAATGGCCATGATCTTACCTTCTACGCCTCGTTTACCAAATCCGCCTGGAACCAAAACAGCATCTGCGTCCGTAAGGCAATTAGTCCCTTGTTTTTCAATGTATTCTGAATCCACGTAACAGATATTGATTTTGCTGTGAGTGTGAATTCCTGCATGAATCAGCGCTTCCGACAGGGACTTGTAGGATTCAGTTAAGTCTACATACTTTCCTACAAGTGCAACTTTCACCGTGTGCTGGGGGTGTTCCAGTGCACTTACTAGTTTCTTCCACATACTTAAATCTGCCGGTTTAGCGAGAATATTCAGCTTATGACACACGATTTCATCCAACATTTGTTCATGCAGCAATACGGGAATTTTGTAAATGCTGTCTACGTCGACTGCAGAAATTACCGCTTCTTCCCGCACATTGGTGAACAACGCAATTTTCCGGCGCTCTTCTGTTGGTAATTCGCGATCAGCACGACATAATAATACGTCAGGCTGGATGCCAATTTCGCGCATTTCTTTCACTGAATGTTGGGTTGGTTTAGTTTTTAGTTCTCCTGCAGAGGCAATATAGGGCAATAACGTAAGGTGAATGAAGCAGGTATCTTCGGGGGGATGCTGGATTGCCATCTGCCGGATCGCCTCCAGAAATGGTAAGGACTCAATGTCACCGGCCGTACCACCAATCTCAACAATGGCTACTTGCGAATCACTTGCGCCAGACTTTATATGCAGCTTGATTTCATCGGTAATATGTGGAATCACTTGCACTGTACCGCCGAGATAGTCACCTCGCCGCTCTTTCTTTATCACGCTTTCGTAAATCTGACCGGTAGTAAAGTTATTTAGCTTGCCCATTTTGGCGCTGATAAAGCGCTCATAATGTCCCAGATCGAGATCAGTTTCTGCACCGTCTT
>JAZGCR010000054.1:0-3246 GCA_036477105.1 Nitrosomonadaceae bacterium
CCTTGTTTAATGGCGCGCCCGGAGCGATTCGAACGCCCGACCCCTTGGTTCGTAGCCAAGTACTCTATCCAACTGAGCTACGGGCGCCAAAGTGGCTGATTAATTTTTTCTTAGAATTTTTCAAAAATTTCTGGATAAAATTATATCAGACTGGCAAACTGAGAACTAATTTTTATGCATCGTAGAAAAGTCTTAACCAAGGAAGCGAACCCGAAACTAGTATTCTCTTTGTATGGACAGACCAGAAAACAAGTGGTATGCAATGCCTAAAGCTATTTTGATTCTGCTGCTAGCTGTTGTAAGCAATGGTGCAGCAGCAGAATGGGTTAATGTTTCCACAGACGATAGCGGTTCTACTATCTACGCCGACCCTTCCACTATTCGCAAAGTGGGTAACCGAGTAAAAATGTGGGTTCTATTCGACTATAGGAAAGCCACGTTAGATGCGGGTGACAAAATCATGTCAAAAAGGAAACATGAAGAATATGACTGTAAAAAAAAACAAATTCGATTACTTTATCTATCTAAACACTCTGGGAGATTTACTGAAGGTAAGGTGGTCTATCTCAACGATATACCTTACAACAAATGGGTGCCTGTCGTGCCTGGCAGCGTACTCGAAGATCTATGGAGATACGCGTGTAGGTAATGATTGGTGGATGACAGCCACTGGCACAAAGCAGCCATTAGCAAGTGATAAGCGTTGAATCTGGAAACTTCAACGACTGGTGGAGGCATCGGTGTCGACAAACTTGTCGAATGCTGCGTCGAGCGCGGGTAGGTGAGCCTCGAGGCGTGGGTTGGTGCGGTAGGCATCAGCAAGCGACAGCACGGTATCGCTAAATCCCTCATCGCCAGTTTGGAATGAGAGGACAATGCGGCCTTCTTTGTCCAACTCATCGTCCCAGCGTGCTCGCACCACCGACCAGAACGATTCGGTAGATTTCCAATAAGTAAGTCCTGGGCTGAAATTAAAGCCGGTAATACGCCGGTAGTCGTTGAAGCCAAACTCGCGTACCAGAATGGTATCCTCTCCGCCTTCCCGCACAACCTTGGTATTGTCCTGCTCGTGTGTCCAGCCCTGCGGAGTAATCGTGTGGCGATTCTCAACGTTGAGCAACTGGTAGTCGTTGCGCGTGGTGTACTCACGTCGTGGCAACGGCCGCCAAGTACGCTCCGAGGTCCAAGTCGACACCCCGTAACGGTGATTCCAGCGGCCGCTGCCCGCGTAACGTGGTCCATCGTTGACCTCAAATACCAGTTGCGTCCAGGTGCCCGGCACAGAAGCTGGCTTGCGATGATGATGCTCAAAACGCTGGTTACCGACATAAGCCCAGTGAGAGGACTGTTCGTAGATCCACTCCTGCCGCCAGTGTTTGATCGTTATGCCGTCCGCTCCGACTAGGATGTGTTGCATCGATATACTCGAGCCGCTGTCATCCACCAGTACCACTGTCTCGAATCCTCCGGAATGCTTAGGTTCTTTCCTTACGTAACCGGGCCTAAGTACTACGGTCTCATTGAAGTTGAAAGTCACCTGGTATTCGCCGAGCATGGCAAGAATGGCGCGACGGTCACAATCGAATGCACGCTCGTTGAGCGCACAGCCAGCAACAGGGCGCTCGACCGTCGGATAGCTGGCGGGTTTATCGCTCTTTGCCATGTACATCTTACCTGCACACGCAGTAAGCAAAGAGAATATTAACAGCAGGAATATAACTCGGGTAGTTTTAATATTAACCTCTATGAATAAAAAATCATTTAGGAAAAATGTATAGATGCCACCGGCTGATACCTCTCAAAGTGGCTCGGTGCACCTGTTCGAAACCGGACGAGCCACTGAGAAACCTCAATATTTATGGACAATGGCAAAGATGCGGTGTAGGAAATACTAATGTCTATGTACGGCGTGTCCTACTTCCAGACGCTAAGCAGTAGTTTTATGATTTGTACCCTTTTGGGCTATATAGTGCTTTTGGATTATAGCAACAAGGACGAAAGTTTAGTGCGCCATCCTATCAGACACAGCTACTGCCCCTAACTCATGCATCGAGTTTATCCATGCTGGATACTGCTCAAACGTTATCCCAACAGACTCTGCTAACTCGGCAGCATCTATCCAATCCACGGCGCCATCAGCGCCCTCGGTTAAAACAAGAGAACGCCCCTTCTTTGCAGAGGAAGAAGTAAGTAAATTTTTCATACCGTTAATATATGGGCTCTCACTTCAATCACAAGTTGAAACAGAAATATCAGAAAATTTCTGTAACCTTTTCAAAAAAATACAGATGGTGAAAGCGCATCCTGTACAAACCTAACCGCCGAACAGTGTTTGCTACACTCTGGTAATCTGTTCAGCGATTTCTTTAAAACTTTGGCATGTATACCCACACAGCAAGTTACTAGGGAGACATGATAGCTAATAATAACAATCTTGGTAAGGTTACACCACTCGTACTCAGACGGATGGCGAAATCAATCGCGTCAAATTATGGTGACGATGGTGCGATAGTATTTTGATGATTCTACTTGTCGTTGTAAGCAGTAGTGGGATGATAGAATGGGTTTCTCTTGGAGAGAATGGAGGTAGACATGAAAAACTTATATTTGGCCGTTTTGCTCCTTATTTCGTTTAATGTATCAGCTCAATCAAAACTCCCCCCCATGTCAAATCTTCCCCCCATGTCAAATCTTCCCCCCATGCTTCCGGGGACTAACAGTATCGATTATTCGATACCTGATATTGTGATCAAAGGAAATACAGCTTATCTAACTCATCCGGGAACTAAGGCTAGAGATTTCAGCAAGCCAGGATATGTTATAGAGAGTAACGGGGTTCTAAGGCCTGTCTATTTAGGGACTAACAGTATTAATCGTTCGAAGCCTGGTATTGTGATCGAAGGAAACAAAACTTATCTAACACATCTAGGCACCGAATCCCCAGATTACAGCAAACCGGGATATGTTAAAAATAGTAGCGGGATTCTAAGGCCTACTCTTCCATGAACTAACAGTAGTGGTTATTCGAAACCAGGGTATTTAATCCAGCAATGACTACAAATGCTATTCATAATCTGGCGGGAAAGCGTAGTGCTTAGATATTGTAAATTACTCTTTACCTAGATAATCTAATAGAGTTCTGGCTTCCTCGCCAAGCGCTTCTTCCGTAGACATATTATCGCCTATATTAATATTTACCCGATGACCACCTTACCGTTGTTGGTTTCTTCTTTCAGCGTACCCGTA
>JAZGCR010000055.1:0-4025 GCA_036477105.1 Nitrosomonadaceae bacterium
CACACGAAGTGAACCACGACTGGTTTGTGATTGACGCAGCCGACAAGGTTTTGGGGCGTCTTGCTACCGAGATTGCGCGCCGTCTACGTGGAAAACACAAACCAATATTCACTCCCCATGTAGATACTGGTGACTTTATCGTCGTGGTCAATGTTGATAAATTGCGTATTACCGGCAACAAGTTAGAAAATAAAATCTATTACCGTCACAGTGGTTACCCTGGGGGGATTTACGAGACAAGTTTCGCCAAAATGCATGCGCGCTTTCCTGGAAGGCCACTGGAAAAAGCGGTAAGGGGTATGTTGCCTAAAGGTCCACTTGGCTACGCCATGTTGAAGAAGCTTAAAATTTATGCTGGTGCTACCCATCCTCATGCTGCGCAACAGCCGCTACAACTTGAAGTAGAAGCTTAATAAGGCTTATGAGCACGTATTATAATTATGGTACTGGTCGGCGTAAGAGTGCTGTAGCGCGAGTATTCATGAAACCAGGTAAAGGAGCGATCGTTATCAATCATAAATTAGTTGATGAATTTTTCTCACGTGAAACTGGTCGTATGATAGTTCGTCAACCACTCGAATTGACTGGAAATCTAACAACTTTTGACATTATGGTGAATATTTCTGGTGGTGGTGAATCTGGACAGGCAGGTGCGGTGCGTCATGGCATTACCCGTGCGCTTATTGATTTTGATGCAACACTCAGGCCTATACTGAGAAAGGCGGGGCTAGTCACGCGAGATGCGCGCGAAGTAGAGCGGAAGAAAGTAGGTTTGCGCAAGGCACGTAGACGTAAGCAGTTCTCTAAACGCTAATGCTATGTGCATAACAAAAAAGCCGCCAACTTCTGGCGGCTTTTTTGTTTGTTGCTTATAATTATTAGACTTATTTTTTTATGAAAGGTGGACAGGAACTAATACTGACTTTGCCTGCCCAATAGATCATTTGGGAATTTTATGATTAAAGTTGGAATTGTTGGTGGGACCGGTTATACCGGTGTTGAGCTACTGCGTATTTTGTCACAACATCCTGAGGTAAGCATACAAGCTATAACTTCGCGCAAAGAGGCGGGGATGGCTGTAGCGGAGTTATTCCCCAGTCTGCGTGGGGGGAAAGCGCTAAAATTTAGTGATCCAGCTGACACTAATCTGGACAAATGTAACGTCGTGTTCTTTGCCACTCCTAACGGCATTGCAATGCAGCAAACTAGAGTATTACTGGATGCAGGAGTGCGTGTGATAGATCTAGCCGCTGACTTTCGCATTAAGGATGTTCCGGAGTGGGAGAAATGGTATGGCATGTCCCATGCCTGTCCGGATCTGGTGGTAGAGGCTGTCTATGGTTTACCTGAGATCAATCGCGAAAAGATCAAGGGAGCGCGACTGGTGGCGAATCCGGGTTGCTATCCTACTACTGTGCAGCTTGGTTTTTTACCTTTGATCGAATCTGGTATTGTAGATACAGATCATCTTATCGCTGATGTAAAATCCGGTGTTTCCGGCGCAGGACGCAACGCGGAAGTACATACACTGTTTGCCGAAGCGTCTGACAATTTCAAGGCTTATGGTGTACCTGGCCACCGGCATCTACCTGAAATCAAACAGGGTTTGTCTAATATTGCGGCTAGGTTGGTTGGACTTACGTTCGTGCCGCATCTCACCCCGATGATCCGGGGCATACATGCTACGCTCTACGCACGACTTACTGCAGACGTTGATTTACAAGCATTATTTGAAAATCGTTATGCTAATGAGCCGTTTCTTGATGTGTTACCCTCTGGTAGTCATCCAGAGACTCGCTCAGTGCGGGGGTCCAATTTTTGTCGCATTGCGGTGCACCGCCCTCAAGGTGGTGATACGGTTGTTGTGTTGACGGTGACTGACAACTTGGTTAAGGGCGCGGCAGGACAAGCGGTGCAGAATATGAATCTAATGTTTAGCCTCCCCGAAGCGCTTGGCATAGATCATATTGCGCAGTTACCCTAAACACACCACAGTTAATTGGCGTAGTTCGATGGAAATCATCAAAAGAATCAAAAGAAAATTTGGGGTATTTGCACCACACGTTGCAGTACGTCCACGCGTTCCATGGTATTTACGCTGGTCGATAATCGTTGTCTTCGTTACACTCGTACTAGCGTTGTCTTGGTTCATGTTCGACGCTGGACGCAAATTTATTAGTTTTGACAAGAATGGGATAAGTCATGAGTTGGATCAGTTATCCGATTTTAGTGCGCGTTTAAAGCGAGATAATGAGAAATTGCGCACACAGGTGGCTGGACTCGAGCGACAGTTGCAGATAAATCGCGCTACAAGAGAAGATATTGTCGAACAGGTCAAGGTTCTTGGGGATGAAAACGACCACATAAAGGAAGATTTGGCATTTTTCCAAAATCTTGCATCGAGCAACGAGAAAGCTACCGATAACATTTCGATTTACCACTTCAAGTTGGAACAAGGACAATCCCCTGGGGAGTATCGCTATAGCTTAGTACTGTTACTGGGCGAACGACATACTAATGATTTCCAAGGTAAACTAGCTTTCGCGATCAATTTGTGGCAGGATGGAAAGAAGGCAATAATGCCCCTTCCAAGTGGGGACTCCTCAGGTGTGTTTAACGTAAGCTTCAAGTTTTACCATCGCGTAGAGAGAACCTTCAAAGTTCCATCAGATACCGTAGTGGAGGGGTTGCAGGTACAGGTATTTGAAAATGGCACAACAGAGGCAAAGTTAACTCGGATCGTGAGTCTGTCTTTGTGAAGGAGAAGAAAATGTTTGGAAAGAAAGAAAGCAAACCCAAACCCCATGACCATATTGACACACTCATTGGTGCGGACACTTGCATCGAGGGCGATATCGGATTCAACGGAGGCTTGCGCGTGGATGGGCGTATTCGTGGGAATGTTTTCGCAACTGGAGACAAGCCCAGCACTTTGGTATTGAGTGAACAGGCAACGATTGAAGGAAAAGTCCAAGTTTCTCATGCAGTTATTAATGGCACTATAGTTGGCCCAATACACACAAACGAGTATCTTGAGCTACAAACCAAAGCTAAGGTATCAGGAGACGTGTATTATAAGGTCATTGAAATTCAGTTAGGCGCGTTGATTGAAGGTAAGCTGGTTAATCAGGGCCACTCTGAATCTGACGATAAAATACTGGAACTAAAGTCGGTTACTGGTGACTAACATTTGAGCAATCACAGTGAGTAATTTTCACGGCTAATTTTATAAAAGAGTTTAATATGAACGCAAGCACTGAAACGAACTCAGTTACCGAAATGCGGATTCCACTGATCTTTACCGATAGTGCAGCGAGTAAAGTCAAGAAACTGATAGAAGAAGAGGGTAATAATGACCTTAAATTGAGGGTTTTTGTGAGCGGTGGTGGATGTTCTGGTTTTAAATATGGCTTCACATTTGATGAATTGATCAATGAAGACGATACCGTGTTGGAAAAGAATGGGGTGATATTGCTAATTGACCCAATGAGCTTCCAATATTTAGCTGGTGCAGAAATTGATTATCAAGAAAACTTGGAAGGCGCTCAATTTATTATCAAGAATCCCGGTGCTACAAGTACCTGTGGTTGTGGCTCTTCGTTTTCAGCATAAGTGATTGAGTGTAAGAAAAATTGGGAGCCAATGATTCCATCTTTCCGTTAGGGCATGTTAGATCATGTTGCAAGGAATAATTTAGATTTAAGCTTGGTAGATCGCACCAAGGATCCTTGCTCCTTTCGCACTGGTAACAGGGGGGAGGTTGCCGGGAACTCCCAGAACGGTTTGTTTTGCTAACCAAGCAAAAGCAAATGCCTCTAGCCAATCAGCATTAGCGCCCAGCACATCAGTTAATTCTACTTTTTTTCCAGGTAATGAGGCTTGAAGTTTGGAGGTTAGGGCCTTATTACGTGCGCCACCACCACACAGATAAATTTCTGTAGCATCTGAAAAGTAGGCCAATATTGAATTGCTGATTGTTGTGATGGTGAGTTGCAGCAGGGTTGCTTGTACGTCCTCAGGTTTTT
>JAZGCR010000056.1:0-3303 GCA_036477105.1 Nitrosomonadaceae bacterium
GCTTGGCTCCGCTGTCCTAGTATAATGAGCATGACTCTGGAACCGTTTAGGATGCAGAATTAGGGGAACCTAGAGCGCTCTCTTCTATTGGCATGAGTTATACGTTTTAAACTTTATGTCTTAATCCACTTGGTAAGTGGTCGCCACTGTACTAGATCACGTTCAGCTTGGTAGGGCGGTAAATCGAAAATGCTTTTGCCGTTAAAGGCAGCATTGACATACACCATGGTATCGCGCAAATAGGTAAGAATGGGCAGATCATACTGCATTAGAAATTGCTCCAGGGTAGATGCTGCACGAGTACGTGGATCTACCCGCATTCCAATCATGCCGATAAAAGTCTTGTGTTTTTGTATAGTCTTTTCTTCCATCAACCGATCTATAAAATCCCGAGTGGTAACCATGTCGAATACTGATGGCTGTACTGGTACAATGATTTTGTGTGCAAGTTTCAAAGCGTGGGAAAGGTTCTTTCCATGAATTCCTGACGGAGAATCCAGCACAAGCCATTCATTTTTTGTAACTCCTTGGGGTACATCATCACGCTCCAAACCTAGCCTAGCAATGGTAGGTAACTCAGGAGAACGCAATGCGAGCCAGCTCAGTGATGATTTCTGCTGATCTAGATCCCACATCACAACCCGCTGATTCTGTCTGGCTAGATAACCCGCTAAATTGGTCGCTAATGTAGTTTTACCACAACCACCCTTAGGATTTGCCACCAAAATCGCTCGCATATACCCCTCACGTCTACTTTGTTCAAAACAAAATTAATCAACCGCTGTTCATACCATGTCAAAAATGCTGTTCACTTCCTATATTCTACTCCGTCACCTGCTTTACCTCTTGTATAGGCTGCAATATTTCAGGAGTATCAGAAGTGGAAATCGGGTCTGGAACAGATAACAATTCCATGCTTCCTTTTTGTTCAACTAGCAAACCAAGATCTTCCAATGGAGGCAGCTCTTCTAGAGAGCATAGGTTCAGATCATTAAGAAAATCCTTGGTAGTAGCATATAAAACTGGTCTGCCAGGGACATCACGATGCCCGATGGCTTCTATCCAACCACGTGCTTCCAAAACTTTGAGCACTGGGCTGGAGACTCCCACACCACGAATTTCCTCAATATCACCACGTGTCACCGGCTGACGATAAGTGATGATGGCAAGTGTTTCCAATACTGCACGTGAGTAGCGCGGAGGCTTTTGCGGATTAAGCTTGTTAAGAAATTCCTGAATTTCTAATTTAGCATGAAAACGCCAGCCGCTGGCGACACATACCAGCTCTACACCTCCTTCTGCCCATTCCTCACGTAATTCTTCAAGCAACCTGCGCAGAATTTCTGCACTTAGATCTTCGTCGAACAACTTCTTCAATTCCGACAATGGCAATGGATCCTGACTAGTGAGTAATGCTGCCTCTAAAACCTTCTTGACATGATCAGGGTTTGTCGGCTCGGATGAATTAGACGGCAGTAAGGAAATCGATTGATCTGACATAAATAATTCCGATGGGTTGAGGTTGCGTGATTTCTACTAGGCTTTCCTTAACGAGCTCCAGCAACGCAAGAAAAGTTACTATTACTTCAGCCACTCTGGCAGAGGGACCAAACAATTCATAAAACTCAATGAACTCACGTCCCCGCAAATCTCGCATAATACGACTCATATGCGCTCGCACTGAAAGCTCAGCTCGGGTAATACGATGATGCCGATTAGCTTGGGCGCGTGCTACAAGTGTAATCCATGCATTACGTAGATCATCTACATTGACTTCCGGCAGGCGTTTTACTACTGTCTGTTCAATCAGCACATGAACCAGCGTAAAGTCACGCTCAGCCTGGGGCATCTCATTTATCCGTAGTGCAGCCAGTTTCATCTGTTCGTATTCAAGCAATCGGCGCACTAGTTCAGCACGTGGATCGATGTCGTCTTCGTTAGCTCTGATAATAGGACGCGGTAGCAGCATGCGTGACTTAATTTCAATCAGAAGCGCAGTCATTAGTAAGTATTCCGCCGCCAGTTCCAGTTGATTAGCACGCATGAGTTCAACGTAGGCCATATATTGGCGCGTAAGCTCTGCCATTGGAATATCCAGGACTTCTAGGTTATGCTTACGAATAAGATAGAGCAGTAAATCCAGCGGTCCTTGAAAAGTGTCGAGAAACACTTCCAGCGCATCCGGTGGGATAAACAAATCCCGTGGCACCTCCATCAGCGGTTCGCCGCGGATATTAGCAATAGGATTAGTAACAGTAGGGTTGAGAAATTGGCTCACATTGAAATGAAAACTACATTATCTAATCTCTATTATAGCGTACCAGACCATAGCTACATCTCTTCATAAAACAAGTACTAAGAATAATTTAACCCCATTGCCTCTCTCACATCACGCATGGTTTCCTGTGCTAGCTTAGCAGCTTTTTCACAGCCGTCTTCGATGATATTGCGTACCAAAGTAGGATCATCCTCATACATTCTGGCACGCTCATGCATAGGCTGTTGTTCCGCTAATACTGCTTCGATCACCGGTTGCTTACATTCTAAGCACCCTATGCCTGCACTCTTGCAGCCCTGTTGTACCCAATCCCTGGTCTTATCATCTGAATAAACCAAATGAAATTGCCACACTGGACACTTGGCTGGATCGCCCGGATCACTACGCCGTATGCGCGCTGGATCAGTTTGCATAGTACGAATTTTATTTCTGACACTATCAGACCCTTCTCTTAAACTGATGGTATTATTGTAGGACTTGGACATTTTCTGGTTGTCCAAGCCCGGCATTTTTGACGCCTGGGCAAGCATCGCTTCAGGTTCAGAAAGAATCATTTTACCGCCACCCTCAAGGTAGCCAAATAACCGTTCCAGATCTCCCATACTCAAGTTCTGCTGTTCGTCGAGCAATGACTTTGCTGCATCTAATGCTTCATTATCACCCTGCTCCTGGTAACGCTTACGCAGTTCTCGGTAAATCTTAGATTTTTTGGGGCCAAGTTTCTTTATCGCTAACTCAGCTTTTTCCCTGAACCCAGCTTCCTTACCATAAATGTGGTTGAAGCGACGCGAGATCTCGCGGGCGAACTCAATGTGCGGCGTTTGATCTTTTCCAACTGGCACACGGTTAGCACGATAAATACGAATGTCTGCACTCTGCAAGAGAGGGTAGCCTAGAAAACCGTACGTGCTTAAGTCCTTATCGGTTAGTTTTTCTTGCTGATCCTTATAGGTGGGGACCCTCTCCAGCCAACCCAGTGGCTTAATCATAGAAAGCAACACATGCAATTCGGCATGTGCTGGTAT
>JAZGCR010000057.1:0-6501 GCA_036477105.1 Nitrosomonadaceae bacterium
CCTGAGTCCACTTAGAGCCATAGGCACCATCATTCTATTGAGTTGTACGTCATCACTCATCGCATGGATCATCGCAAGTGACATATTCCAACAGTTTCTAGAGCGCTTTGGATGGTCCGGCGGAACAGGACTGTAGATCAAATGAGCTCCAAATAAATGCAGGCATGGCCCCATTCATGGCAGCATTTTACATCTTTAACCAATCATCAAGTTGTAGACACAATGCTTCTAGCGGGCAGTACCCTCTGTTAAGAATGCTGTAACCCGATGCGTTCTGCACTATAACGGTAGGAAAACTATGTACTCCCCATCGACGCACTTTGTCGAAATGAATAGAGGTCTGATTTTTTGCTTCGTCAGATTCAAACACCCGCAAAAAGGATTTCGCATCTATTCCTATGTCGGTGGCCAACTGCACCAGTATTTCAGGCTTGGTCACGTCCTTTTGTTCTGCATAGAAAGCGAATTGAGTTGATTCGAAGAACGGAAAAATTACCTCTGGATTGATTAAGGACATAGCCACCACTCCTCGGCTGGCTGGTTCAGTATCGTAAATGAATCCTTCCGGCATTGCACCTTCAAACCGGAATGATTGTCCCGTAGCGCGCTTCACGGCTTTCCAGTGATGCAGTATTTCTTCACGCTGCGCCGATGCTATCGTCTGTTTTGTTCCGGGGCGTAATCCACCCAATACCAACTCTATTTTTAAAAAGTTACAGTAATTCCTCCTAACTGCTTCAATTACGGGTGCAAATCCCCAGCACCACGAACACATGGGATCAGCGATGTACCACAGGGTCTTTTCGTTCATCAAGAAATTTTCTCATCTAATCGATTTCGTTCAACTGATAACTAAATATGCTACTGCGCTAGCAATTCGGTAAGAATTAAATATCAGCAAACCACGTGTCAACAAGCATGATCTGTTCTGATTAAGCAGCGCGCGAGGCTTTCTTGCGCTCGTGTTCCTGCAGTAAACGCTTTCGGATGCGGATGGTCTTAGGAGTAATTTCCACCAGCTCATCATCGGCAATGAATTCGATCGCGGATTCTAATGTGAGTCGTATGGGCGGGGTCAGAGTTACGGCTTCGTCGGTTCCCGACGCGCGCACGTTGGTTAGTTGCTTACCTTTGATAGGATTGACTACTAAGTCATTATCACGGCTGTGAATACCGATCACCATGCCTTTATATAAACGGTCTCCAGGACTGACGAACATGCGCCCACGTTCCTGCAGTTTCCACAGCGCGTAGGCTACTGCTTCACCCTGCTCAGCTGAAATTAGTACACCGTTCCTACGTGCAGCGATTTCCGGTCGCATTGGGGCGTATTCGTCAAATACGTGGCTCATTATGCCGGTGCCACGCGTCATAGTCATGAAGTCGGACTGGAAACCAATCAAGCCACGTGCAGGAATGCGATAGTCTAGCCTTACTCGTCCATGTCCGTCGGGAACCATGTCTTGCAAGTCACCACGACGCACACCAAGTGCCTCCATAACTGCACCCTGGTTGGTTTCTTCCACATCTACAGTGAGCATTTCAAACGGCTCACACTTGACGCCATTAGTTTCATGGATCACAACGTGCGGGCGCGACACTGCAAGTTCGTAGCCTTCGCGTCGCATGCTTTCGACTAAAATGGTAAGATGTAACTCGCCGCGTCCAGAAACTAAAAACAAATCGGTCTCACTAGTATCTTCTAGCTTCATAGCTACATTAGTAAGTAATTCTTTTTCCAGGCGCTCACGTAACTTACGGCTAGTGACAAACTTACCTTCCCTCCCAGCAAAGGGTGATGTATTCACCTGAAAATTCATAGTCAGCGTGGGTTCATCTACAGCACGCATCGGCATCGCTTCAGGCTGGTTAATATCAGCTAAGGTAGCACCAATACTGAGTCCCTCAATACCATTGACCAGTACAATATCGCCCACCGTGGCTTCGTCTAATTGCACGCGCTCGATACCACGAAAACCGAACACCTGGTTGACTCTGGCCTTCTTCGAAATATTATTTCCTGCCAATACCATTACTTCCTGGCTAGGCTTTAGACAACCACGGCTAATGCGACCAATGCCGATACGGCCGACAAAACTTGAATAATCTAACGCGCTAATTTGCAACTGCAGTGGTTCGTCTGGATTGCCAACGGGTGCATGAACATGCTTGAGTATGGTATCGAATAGCGGACGCATGTTAGTACTAGTTTGTTTCAGATCTAACATGGCATAGCCATTAAGCGCTGAGGCATAAACCACCGGAAAATCAAGTTGTTCTTCAGTCGCATTCAGCTTATCAAACAATTCAAAGGTATGATTCACCACCATGTCAGGACGTGCGCCGGGGCGATCAATCTTATTGACTACCACAATCGGACGAAAACCCAGCGCTAGCGCCTTCTTGGTAACAAAGCGAGTCTGCGGCATTGGACCTTCGACTGCATCAACCAACAATAAAACGCCGTCAACCATTGACAACACACGCTCTACCTCACCGCCAAAATCGGCATGGCCAGGCGTGTCAACAATGTTAATGTGCACCCCTTCATAATCCACTGCACAATTCTTTGCGAATATAGTGATACCGCGCTCGCGCTCGATATCGTTGGAGTCCATAATCCGCTCGGCAATGTTCTGGTGTGCAGCAAAAGATCCCGATTGATGCAATAACTTGTCCACCAAGGTGGTCTTGCCGTGATCAACGTGGGCGATAATGGCAATGTTACGGATGGGACGAAACATTCTTATAAGTCCTTCGTCGGAACAACAAAAAGGCGGCATTATAGCAGTCAACCAATGACATAACTAACCTCATATTTACTTTAAAATAAACTCAACACGAGCTACAGTTCCTGTATACTCCGCACCACGATGAAAAGGATCATACCCTTTTCTCGGATCCATCGTTCCTGACCTCTCATCGATTTTTAAGTTTCCTGCGGAAATTGTGCATGCAGTACCGTGGTTAGCGGCGATGTTTTATATGTGTGCGCTAGCGATACATTGCCCATTAAACTCCGGCAGCCGTTTCCTGCTTGCGCGTTAATTTTTTACTTTTTAGGAAAATAACGTGTCTTTTGAAAATCTTAATCTGCATCCTCTTATCCTCAAAGCCATCGTCGATTCAGGCTACACAACGCCGACACCAATTCAGAAACAGGCTATTCCCGAACTACTATCAGGGCACGACATCATGGCCTCAGCCCAGACCGGTACGGGTAAGACCGCTGCATTCATGCTACCAGCACTGCATCGCCTCGCCACCCCTTCCAAAGTTCACAGCCGCGGCCCGCGCATACTGGTGTTAACCCCGACGCGCGAGCTCGCACTCCAGGTGTCAGAGGCTGCCGCCCAATACGGAAAGTATCTAAATCGCGTTAAGGTGGTGAGTATACTGGGCGGCATGCCCTATCCGTTACAAAATAAACTATTGTCGCAACCGGTAGATATTCTGGTGGCGACACCTGGTCGTTTGATCGATCATATTCAGCGCGGACGTATCAATTTCTCGCGTCTGGAAATGTTGGTGCTGGATGAAGCTGACCGTATGCTCGATATGGGCTTCATTGACGATGTGGAAAAAATTGCTTCGGCCATACCAGCTACCCACCAAACCTTGCTGTTCTCTGCCACCCTGGATAGCGCAATAGCCAAAGTTGCAGCGAGTCTGTTGAAATCTCCCAAGCGCATCCAAATTGCAACGCAGCAAGCAAGGCTCGATAACATTGAACAACGGCTACATTATGTAGATGACATTTCGCACAAGAACCGACTGCTGGACCATCTATTACGCGATACGGAGTTGAAACAAGCTATCGTCTTTACCGCCACCAAGCGCGATGCCGATACTCTTGCAGACAATCTTTCCGCACAAGGTCATGAAGCTTCAGCGTTACACGGCGACATGAATCAACGTGATCGTACCCGAACACTCACCAAGCTTCGCCATGGTAGGTTGCGGGTGCTAGTGGCTACAGATGTTGCAGCGCGGGGGATTGACATAGTTGGCATCACCCACGTCATCAATTTTGATCTTCCAAAATTTGCTGAGGACTATGTGCATCGTATTGGCCGTACCGGCCGCGCCGGAGCATCTGGAATTGCAGTTTCGTTCGCTTCCGGTAAAGATGGCATCAACCTGAAGAAAATCGAACGTTTTACCGGGCACCGAATAGCTTCTCATGTGATACCTGGTCTGGAACCAAGATACAAACCACGCTATGGTGCTAGTGATACGCCTAGAGCTAGGCCAAGCATCTCCCGCAAACGCAACCGCTCATGGTCAAACGATAGCAACGGACGCAGCTTCAGTAGCATCAATGGAAATCGGGACAATAATCATAACCTCTCATTCAGTAGCAACAACAAGGGAAATACGTTTAGGAACAGCAACTCTAGTCCTTACACGAGAATCAAATAACCTGATACTGTTCCGGAAAAAAGGCCCAGAAAATCCAGTTTATTCTTCTATTCCGGCTGATTACACATGAAATCTGCCATCTGCGCAAAAGGCCGGAAAACGGCGGTATAATCACTGCAACCGGCGTTGTTCCTACCAAAAAAATTCCAAGTATTTACAACTGCATCTGGAGACTCATACTATTTCCCATGTAAATTGATCGATAACTTAAAAGCTGTTCGCTTCAACACATTGTTGCAATCGCATCTTCCACGCGCTTCACCAGGATGACCTCGATACCTGAAACTATCTGCTTCGGCTTGTTAGCCTTGGGTATAATAGCTTGGGTGAAGCCCAATTTAGCAGCTTCTTTCAACCGTTCTTGGCCGCGCTGCACTGGACGCACTTCACCCGCCAGCCCAACTTCACCGAATACCACCATTTTTCTAGACAGCGACTTGTTCTTGAGTGAAGAAACAATGGCAAGTAGTACCGCTAGATCCGCACCTGGTTCGGTAATTTTCACGCCTCCGACAGCGTTAACGAACACGTCCTGATCGAAACAGGGAATCCCCGCATGACGGTGTAATACTGCCAGCAACATTGCCAATCGATTCTGCTCCAACCCCACGCTTAAACGTCTGGGGTTAGATACGTGTGCCTCATCCACCAATGCCTGAATTTCAACTAGTAACGGACGCGAACCTTCCTGAGTCACCATCACGCAAGAACCCGGAACCTGCTCCCCGTGATGGGAAAGAAACAACGCCGATGGATTGTTTACTTCGCGCAAACCTTTCTCAGTCATTGCGAAGACACCCAACTCATTCACTGCACCGAAGCGATTCTTGAAAGCACGAATCAGACGAAAACTAGATTGGGTATCGCCCTCGAAATAAAGCACTGTATCCACCATATGCTCGAGTACGCGTGGCCCAGCCAGCGCCCCTTCCTTGGTCACATGACCCACTAGAATAATACAGGTTCCACTTGTCTTGGCCAGCCGTGTCAACTGAGCAGCACACTCGCGAACCTGGGCAATTGAACCGGACGCGGATTGTAACGTTTCGGAATAAACCGACTGAATAGAATCAATCACCGCTACATCTGGTTTACGCTCGGTCAGTACTGCTTGGATTCTTTCCAGATGGATTTCTGTCAGTAAATGTACTTCTTTTACAACAAGTGCCAAACGTTTGGCACGCAATGCCACTTGCCGTGCCGATTCTTCGCCGCTCACATACAACACATCCCGCATACTGGACATATGGCAAAGCGCTTGCAACAACAGGGTAGATTTACCGATACCTGGATCGCCACCCAGCAACACCACGCTACCATGCACCAAACCGCCGCCTAGTACTCGATCGAACTCAGCTACACCCGTTGAGTATCGTGGCTCTTCCCCCCCCTTCACCTCTCCTAAACTCTGAACCTGACTGATTTCACTCACCTGAGTAAAATGCGATGTTATTTTATCTGCAATGGTTTCAACAAGCGTGTTCCATACTTGGCAATATGGACACTGTCCTTGCCATTTTAGGGTCTGGCCACCACACTCGGTACAAGAATAAATGGATTTTGATTTAACCATTATTGAAAATTATCATAACCACGATTTAACTACAATTTATCCGCAAAGCATTCATCTCTTTACTCCGTTGAAATATACATAAAAGATAAAAATGATTTCAAAAATATAATTTGTCGAAAAACTAAAATAGAGAAGAAATATATTTGGCCATATTTTGCTGAACTGAACCACTTATTCGTATTGTGTATGGCTCTTGTTATATCCAATACCGTGGGAAATGGTTTTATAGGACGCATACCAATTGTCAGATGTAAAAATCACACATTTTTACTTGCTTATTGAAAATCTTCGAAGAGTCAGAAGAACTGTATTCTTAAAACAAGATTATTAATCAGGGTCAGGATGCCAACTTACTATCAAACCAAGGTCGCTAAATCCCGCTTGAAAACCACAGTCCACACCAATTCCTGGCGCCCACACGAGATGTTCGCCACTAAAAAGTAATGGCAGTGTTTCACGTTCCCACATAGGAAACGATGCCTCCTGCAACAAATTTTTCAGGCTAC
>JAZGCR010000058.1:0-3966 GCA_036477105.1 Nitrosomonadaceae bacterium
ACTCCGCCAGATCACAACAAGCTGGACCGGATTGTTGCTGAAGCCCGGCGTAACCGGGAACAACGGGAGACAACTTACCGTGAGTTAGCGCTTAGGATTTATCCGTGGGTCTGTGGACGCTGCGCGCGCGAATTCACCCGTGAGAATGTTCAATTTCTTACGGTGCATCACAGGGATCACAACCACGACAACAATCCGTCCGATGGCAGCAATTGGGAGCTATTATGTATTTACTGTCATGAGAATGAGCATGCGCGGTATTTGGATAATGCTGAACGTGGCAAACCAGAATCTGCTAGTGAATTGGGGTCGCAAGCTGTCCATCGGCCGTTCGCCGAACTTAAAGACTTACTCAAAGAAAAAAAGTAGGGTTTTTCAACACAAGGCTGAACTTTTCTGCCTCACTTACGAATGAAAATTCTGCCCCTAAAACAAAAAACTAAGAAAGTTGCAAACTACCCACCCGCTATTTTTTTGATGGGCCCTACTGCCAGCGGAAAAAGTAGTGTCGCACTGGAAATCGCCAAGCACCTATCAGTAGAAATCGTTAGTGTGGATTCAGCCCAAGTCTACCGACATATGGACATTGGCACCGCCAAGCCAAACGCGAAAACATTGGCGGCAGTACCGCACCACCTTATCAATCTGATCGAACCGCATGAGCGTTATTCTGCTGCACAGTTCCGAGATGATGCGTTGACTGCAATGAGAGAGATTACAGAGCGTGGCAAAATTCCACTTCTAGTTGGCGGTACCATGCTTTACTTCCGGGCACTGCTAGAGGGACTGTCTGAGCTTCCGCCTGCAGACATGGGCGTGCGCATGGTGATTGATACCAAGGCCGAAGAAAACGGCTGGCCTGCGATGCACAAGGAATTACAATTGCTCGACCCAGCCATCGCAGCGCGTATCCAACCTACCGATAGCCAGCGCATCCAGCGTGCATTGGAAGTGTATTACCTTACCGATAAACCTATGTCAGAACTGTTGAAAAAACCAAGATATGTTTATCTTCCCTATCACGTAACCAGCATCGCCCTGATTCCGGATGACCGTGATGTTCTGCATCTGCGCATTGCACATCGCTTTGAAAAAATGCTGGAGCTAGGCTTGATCAGCGAAGTCCGTGCTATCCGGAATGAATTTGGTCTTGAAGCCGAGACTCCTTCAATGCGTTGTGTCGGCTACCGGCAAGCGTGGATGTATTTAGACAATGAAATCAGTTTGACCGAAATGCGCGAAATGGGTCTTGCTGCCACACGTCAATTGGCAAAACGACAGCTCACTTGGCTGCGTTCAATGAAAGGATTTAAAGAATTTAATTGCTTTACAGAAAATTTGCTGCAACTGGTCTTGGAATATCTGCAAAAAAAAGGACCAAAGGGTGCGGCAAGTTCAAAATTAAGGCAGCGAAAGCACACGGGTTAACAATCCATATTTCTAGCCCACCATGCTGGTATGAGGTAGCATGATGTAGTCACTTTGCACCGCTTACACAGGAAGAATTATTATGGTTCTGTTCTTTTATTATATTCTGGGGCTAGTTACCCTCATTGGTATTATTTTCTTGGTCCGCCCGCTGCGCTGTCTTGTTGTTTCCAACCCCCTGTTGAAAATTTTTCGGGAAGCCCTGCCGCAGATTTCGCAAACTGAGCAAGAGGCTTTGGATGCAGGAACCATATGGTGGGACGGAGAACTGTTTAGCGGAAAACCGGACTGGGACAAGTTACTGGCTTACCCCAAACCACAACTTAGCGCCGAGGAAAAAGCTTTCCTTGATGGTCCGGTGGAACAATTATGCGAGATGCTGGATGAATGGCATATTACGCGCAAACTGCATGATCTGCCATCCAATGTTTGGCAATTCATCAAAGACAATGGCTTTTTCGGCATGATTATCCCCAAACAATATGGCGGCCACGGTTTCTCAGCCCTGGCACATTCCGAAGTGGTGATGAAAATCTGTTCACGCAGCGGCACAGCGGCAGTAACAGTAATGGTACCCAATTCACTAGGGCCAGCAGAGTTGCTCTTACATTACGGTACGGAAGATCAGAAAAATCACTACCTTCCACGCTTGGCAAAAGGACTGGAAGTGCCGTGCTTCGCGCTCACTGGACCCGATGCTGGATCAGACGCTGGAGCAATTCCCGATTTAGGTGTCATCTGTCGTAGTGAATTTAATGGCAAGCAGGGCGTTCTGGGTATGCGCGTTACCTGGGAAAAACGCTATATAACTTTGGGGCCAGTAGCAACGCTGCTGGGCCTTGCGTTCAAACTCTATGACCCTGATGGACTACTTGGTGAAGAAAAAGACCTCGGTATTACGCTAGCGTTGATCCCCACCAATACACCGGGCGTTTCCATCGGTCGCCGTCATTTTCCGCTCGATGCCGCGTTCCAGAACGGTCCCAATACTGGCAAGGACGTGTTCATTCCTATCGAATGGGTGATCGGCGGTCGTGAAGGTGTAGGCAACGGCTGGCGCATGCTAATGAATTGCCTTGCCGCAGGACGCTCGATTTCGCTACCAGCAACCAGTGTTGGTGGTGCCAAGCTTGCGGCGCGTACCAGCGGCGCCTATGGCATGGTGCGGGTGCAATTTAATATCCCGATCGGGCGCTTTGAAGGCGTGGAAGAAGCGCTAGCGCGCATTGGTGGTAACACCTACATGATGGACGCAGCGCGAATAATGACAGCAGGCGCAGTAGATCTGGGTGAAAAGCCCTCGGTCGTTTCTGCCATCGTCAAATACCATCTTACCGAACGAGCTCGCCAAGTGATCAATGACGCCATGGACGTACATGGTGGTAAGGGAATCTGCATGGGGCCAAATAATTATCTGGGACGCGCCTATCAGCAAATCCCCGTTGGTATTACGGTAGAAGGCGCTAATATTCTCACTCGCAGTTTGATTATTTTCGGCCAGGGAGCATTACGTTGCCACCCTTATATACTCAAGGAAATTCATGCAGCTAATGACAATGATGCCGTTCGTGCTTTACAGGAATTTGATCGGGCATTGATAGGGCACATCGCTTTCAGTTTTAGCAATGGTGTGCGTTGCTTGCTGTATGGACTAACAGGCGCATCCCTGGCAAGTCCGCCCAACAACGCTAGTGCAAAGATGGCAGGTTATTATCGGCAGCTGACAAGGTTCTCTATTGCTTTTGCGCTGGTTGCTGATGTCTCCATGCTCGTACTTGGCGGCTCGCTCAAACGCAAGGAAAAACTTTCTGCCCGTCTGGGAGATATCCTCAGTATGCTTTATTTGTGCTCAGCCTCACTGAAACGATTCGAGGACGATGGTCGTCCTGCGTCCGATTTACCATTGCTGCACTGGGCAATACAGGATGCACTTTATCGTATGCAACTAGCATTCATTGGCCTACTGGATAATTTCCCGATCCGTATCGCGGCATGGAACTTGAGATTGCTAGTGTTTCCCCTAGGCAAGCCATTCTCCCCCCCATCAGATGAATTAGGGCACGAAGTTGTCAAAATAATGATGGCGCCAGGAGAAGCACGTGATCGCCTAACTGCGGGTATTTACGTCCCGACATCTGCTAACGAACCACTTGGCATCCTGGAGCTGGCATTACAATGTGCAGAGGCATGCGAAGAAGCCAATGCCAAAATACGTACGGCAGTTAAAGCCGGTCAGATTTCAGAGCGGGATGATGAGAAAATTGCCGAGGCACTGGATCGGGCCGTTATCACTACTACTGAAGCGGAATCTTTACAGAAAATGAAATCTCTTCGCCGCCGCGTGATTATGGTAGACGACTTCCTGCCAGATTTTGGCTAGAAGATAACGACCACTTTGACCCTGGCTACACATGTTTCATGAAGTTGTGGAGACACGATCATAACAACCGAACAAAACAACATGACAAGTATCATCCCGACAGAGGTGGCCAGAACGCTGGATGGCTTGTTCAGCGAGCGGGTACGTCGCTCACCCCA
>JAZGCR010000059.1:0-3974 GCA_036477105.1 Nitrosomonadaceae bacterium
CCGATGGACCGCCGTTGACCCCGGCTTCGCCCTCTCCAGATAAACGGATGCGGTCGCTCTCATCTACGCCAGCTGGGATTTTCACCGACAATGTTTTGTGCTGCTTGACACGCCCTGCACCGCTGCACTTAACACAGGGACTTACAATGAATTTTCCACTACCATGGCATTTTGGACAGGTTTGCTGGATCGAGAAAAAACCCTGTTGCATTCTTACTTGACCATGGCCGTTACAGGTAGGGCAGGTAATCGGGGAAGTACCAGATTTAGCTCCACTGCCATGACAGGTTTCACAGGTTTCCATGGTAGGAATCCGGATTTTGATTTCGGTCCCACGGGCTGCCTGCTCCAGAGAAATTTCCATGTTATATCGCAAATCTGCACCACGATAGACGTTGGAGCGTCCTCTGTGTCCACCAAATATATCGCCAAAGATATCGCCAAATGTCTCAGAGAATCCCTGGGCACCGCCTCCTCCCGCCATGCTAGGATCCACTCCAGCATGACCATGTAGATCATAGGTTGCTCGCTTGTTGGGATCCGAGAGTATTTCGTAGGCTTCTTTGGCCTCTTTGAAGCGCTCTTCCGATTTGGGATTGCCTGGATTACGGTCCGGATGATGCTCCATCGCCAGTTTGCGATAGGTTTTTTTGATTTCATCATCGCTGCTGTCACGGTTAATGCCCAGCACTTCATAGTAGTCGCGTTTGCTCATATAGATTTTTTCACTGCCATAGCACAAATAATACCTTCAAATGTATTCCTACTTAGAAGCTCTTACCTCCTTCCATAGAGCAGGGAAAGAAAGAAGCCAACTCTCGCTATTTGCTTTTTTTGATAAATGCCAAAACGCAGAGCACACAGGAAAACTACAATAGTATTTCTCCACGTCTCTGCGTTTTGGTGATTCACGTGTCTGTTTATTTTTTGTCTTTCACTTCCTCAAATTCGGCATCCACAACGTCACCTTCTACCGGGGTTTCACCACCGCCACTATTTGTTGGTGGTGACTCTGCACCAGTCTGGGTCTGCTGTGCCTGCTCCTGGGCATACATTTTTTCCGTAAGCTTATGAGAGGCTTCCGTTAGTGCTTGGGTTTTTGCATCAATGGTGTCCTTGTTATCGGATTTTAGTGCCTCCTCAGCATCTTTCAGCGCAGTCTCGACTTTAGATTTCTCATCACCATCGAGTTTGTCTCCATGTTCTTTTAGTGTTTTACTTACAGAGTGAATTATTGCATCGCATTGATTGCGGGCAGTGACAAGTTCCAGTGCCTTATGATCTTCCTCAGCATGGGCTTCAGCGTCTTTTACCATGCGTTGCACTTCCTCATCTGATAAACCAGAGCTTGCTTGAATCTTGATCTTGTTTTCTTTTCCGGTCGCCTTATCCTTTGCCGACACGTGCAGAATACCGTTAGCGTCAATGTCGAATGCCACCTCAATTTGCGGTATACCTCGTGGCGCCGGGGGAATATCAGTCAGGTTGAACTGCCCTAAGCTTTTATTTCCAGATGTCATTTCCCGTTCACCTTGTAAGACATGAATTGTCACCGCAGATTGATTGTCTTCAGCAGTGGAGAACACCTGCTGTGTCTTGGTTGGAATAGTGGTATTTTTCTGAATAAGCTTGGTCATCACACTACCCATGGTTTCGATGCCTAACGATAGTGGAGTAACGTCTAGCAGCAGTACGTCTTTCACTTCACCTTGCAGTACACCTGCCTGAATGGCGGCACCTACTGCGACCGCTTCATCTGGATTTACATCCTTACGTGCATCTTTACCAAAAATTTCCCTAACCTTATCCTGCACCTTGGGCATACGGGTTTGCCCTCCCACCAGAATGATGTCATCAATGTCGGTAATTTTTATCCCCGAATCCTTGACGGCTATACGGCAAGGTTCAATGGTGCGCTCGATCAGTTCTTCAACTAGACTTTCAAGTTTAGCGCGAGTGATTCTGACTGCCAGATGCTTAGGGCCAGATGCATCTGCTGTGATGTAGGGTAGGTTGACTTCAGTTTGTTGGCTGGAAGATAGTTCAATTTTGGCTTTCTCTGCCGAGTCTTTCAGACGTTGCAGCGCAAGCATATCCTTTTTTAGATCAATACCACTTTCTTTTTTGAATTCAGCGACAAGATATTCGATTACACGAAAATCAAAATCCTCGCCGCCAAGAAAAGTATCGCCGTTGGTTGCTAGTACTTCAAATTGATGTTCGCCGTCTACTTCTGCAATCTCGATAATGGAGATATCGAAGGTACCACCACCTAGGTCATATACGGCCACTTTGCGGTTCCCCTCTTTTTTATCCATGCCGAATGCCAGGGCCGCCGCAGTTGGTTCATTTATGATACGTTTAACTTCCAATCCAGCGATGCGTCCTGCATCTTTAGTTGCTTGACGTTGTGAGTCGTTAAAGTAGGCGGGGACGGTGATAACTGCCTCAATGACTGGTTCACCTAGATAGTCCTCGGCAGTCTTCTTCATTTTTTTTAGCACTTGTGCCGATATTTCTGGTGGGGCAATTTTCTTGTCACGTACTTCCACCCAGGCGTCATTGTTGTCAGCCTTGATGATGTTGTAAGGCACCATTTTTATGTCTCTTTGCACCATTTCTTCGTTGAAGCGACGACCAATCAGCCGTTTTACCGCGAATATGGTGTTCTTTGGGTTAGTGACTGCCTGACGTTTGGCAGAAGCACCCACCAAAATTTCACCGTCTTCCGCATAGGCGACGATGGAAGGGGTGGTGCGTGTCCCTTCGGAGTTTTCTATCACCTTAGGCTTGCCATTCTCCATGACGGACACGCACGAGTTGGTAGTGCCGAGATCGATGCCAATAATTTTTGCCATAATTCAATCCTTTTAGGGTTAATACCGTATATCGGCTGGTTTTTTATGTGGGGGCTCAGCCAGGGATTTCAAGTCTCTTTGGCTTTTGAAACTGTCACTAATGCTGGGCGGATTACCCGGTCATTCAGGACGTAGCCTTTTTGCATTACATGCACCACGGTGTTGGGAATAAGGTCGGAATCTACCACGCACATGGCCTCGTGCTGATGAGGGTCAAATTTCTCCCCATCTGGATTAATCACCTTAATGTTGAATTTATCAAAAGTAGCGGTAAGTTGCTTGAGTGTCAGTTCCATCCCATTCTTGTAATTCTCCACTGTTGCATCTTCAACCGCTAGCGCAGCTTCTAGGCTGTCCATCACCGTCAGTAGCTCAGTGGAGAAGTTTTCGGTGGCATATTTATGTGCGTTGGCAATGTCGATTTGAGCACGTTTTCGTATGTTCTCTGAATCGGCCTTGGCGCGTAGCCAGGCATCATGATGTTCAGCGGCGTCAAGCTCAGCTTTCTTCAGTAATTCTTCCATACTAGGCATAACTTCTGTAGCTGGTTTCTCCGTACTGTGATCAGCAGTTTCTTCTGTGTTAGTTTCTTCTATGTTAGTTTCTTCTGTGTTAGTTTCTTCTGTAGTCAATTCTGGTTGACCTGATTGCGGTTTCTGTCGATTTTGCATCGTGTTCTCCTGATTGCTGTTCGAGGCAAATTGGGGTGGTTTTACCAATTTCAATACCGAGGAAAAGTTATGTACACGCCTGCCATTCTATTTTCATTGAGATTGTGTTGAATTAAAATACCAGCAGGTCGGGACGGTACACGTAAAAAGGTGGGCGGGTATCCTCTACTTCACTTTCCGATTTTTCGTGCTAGTTCTGCGGCTTTACCAATATAGTTCTGTGGCGTCATCTCCCGCAAGCGTTTTTTCTCAGTATCAGGAATAGCAAGGCCGTCAACGAATTTATGTATTGTTTCTTTAGTGATACCATCCTTGCCACGGGTCAGTTCTTTCAGTTGCTCGTAGGGATTGGGTACGCCGTAACGACGCATTATTGTTTGGATTGGCTCTGCCAGGATTTCCCAAGCACCTTTTAGATCATCTGCTAACCGTTCTAGATTGGCTT
>JAZGCR010000006.1:0-5857 GCA_036477105.1 Nitrosomonadaceae bacterium
GACATGCCATTTGATTAGGCACGAGAAGGGCAAGACAGTCGAGGGAATAAGTTGCAGGATAGCAGGATATATTCCTCCTGCAGCACCCGGCAGGAAATCGAAGGCACAGCTGAAGGGAGCTGATAAATTAAATTTTGTTAAGGAATGACGGCGGCGGGGATCGAACCCATGTCTGTTAATGCCTTACTAATCATAATATTATCCAAGAAATAGCTGCTCCAATTTCTATGGAATACCTCCTATAATACCCCAGCATAACTGGTTGTTATTGGATTGTTTTAGAAGCTTGGTCCGACCGTCTGTATTGGCAAAAGGCAGACTTTCACGAATGACTGCTATCGATCCAAAGCGGACATTCATCGTTTCTTTCTTGTATATCATTTGTTTTTTTTTTAGGCAGTGTGGGTAATATACATATTCTGCCCTTAATAATTACCCACAATCATACTAGCAACATGAAGAAATATCGATACACCGTATAAACAAAGGAAAGGAGAAACAATAGTATGTTTACTATCAAAAAACACGTATGGTTAATGGCTCTGTTACTTGGGACTCCCGCGGCAATAACATTAATTCCCCCCGTGCAGGCTGCCAAATCATCAACTGCCTACAAAATAGACAGGGATGCAAAGTCTTCTTTAAATAAACTTCTCCAGTCGAACAAAGATGCCAGGAACCTCAAGAAAAACGCTAAAGCAATCCTGGTGTTTCCTAGTATTTTAAAAGCTGGTTTCATAGTTGGTGCCCAAGGGGGTAATGGGGCACTTCTGAAAAATGGGAAAACGACAGGTTATTACAATACCTTTGCGGCGTCCTATGGTTTTCAAGCGGGTGTCCAGGGGTTTGGGTATGCGTTATTCTTTATGGATAAAGATTCATTATCTTATCTCAACAAGAGCGGTGGATTTGAGCTTGGCGTAGGTCCGAGTCTCGTCATTGTAGATGCAGGTTTTGGCAAGAATATGACATCGACTACACTCCGAAAAGGTATTTATGCCTTTGTCTTTGATCAGAAAGGGATCATGGCTGGAGTAGGTCTTCAGGGCACGAAGGTTACCAAAATTAATCCATAAATAAATCCTCCAGCAAAACGTTTTCTACAACTAGTAAACTTAACCCGGTCTAGTGCCGGGTTTTTTGTGCGTATATGAATGTCCGCTTTTGGCACAAAGCAGACACCCAACCTTTTCGCTGCGGGAATCACACTACAGACTGTAACTCTTACCACATAACACTTTAAACTTTATTTTTTTAAAAAGTACCAACAAATGTACCAACAAATTCAATATGCTTGGATTTTTTAGAAATGTGACTTATTGCCATTCTTGCTAGATATTTATCTGTAAGTGCCCCATGACAACGTCAAATCAGTACTAGTGGGGGCACACCTAATCTTGGATTAGACTACCCCCTAAAACGAGATACCTGCTCCTCTTCCCTTTCCACAGACTCCCAAAAACAAACGTAGGTCAAAGATTCAAGTCGTTCGTATAGCTAACACTTGCCACAGGCGCATCTTGGCGTAGTATCGAGCCTGCAGTATGCTAAGAGTTGATGTTCGATTTGATTTTTTCGTTCTTCACTAGTGTTCTATGGCTAGTCGGTTATTCGACTCAGCAGTATTGCTTGAAAGATACGTTGGTTGTCATGGTTAATCCTTCCTGTTCGGGCTAATAGGTTTTACTTTATGCAGTTTCCAGCTTGGCACGTAGGAGTCGTGCAGCCCCGACCATCCTCTCTAATGCTTTGATGGTTTCCGGCCAGCCACGAGTCTTCAGGCCACAATCTGGGTTGATCCATAGTTGTTGCGGATTGATAACTAGGCAGGCCTTCTCCAATAATCCCAACATTTCTTCTGAATCGGGAACTCGCGGTGAATGAATGTCATATACACCGGGACCAATCTCGTTGGAGTACTTGAACTGACCGAATCCCTCCAGCAATTCCATGCGTGAGCGTGAGGTTTCGATGGTAATCACATCCGCATCCATGTCAGCGATAGCTGGTAAAATATCGTTAAATTCTGAGTAACACATATGAGTATGAATCTGCGTTTCATCCTTCACACCTGAGCTGGATACGCGAAATGCTTCCGTCGCCCATCGAAGATATTCTTTCCAGTCTGATTGTTTGAGCGGTAATCCTTCACGAAATGCTGGTTCGTCGATCTGAATGATACCGATACCGGCGTGTTCCAGATCAGCAACTTCATCACGGATCACGAGTGCAAGTTGTAGCGCAGTTATCGAACGTGGTTGATCATCACGCACAAACGACCACATCAACATGGTGATCGGACCTGTCAGCATACCCTTGACCGGCTTTTGGGTTAGGCTTTGGGCATAACAAATCCAGTCTATCGTCATTGCTTCCGGACGATAAACATCACCATAGAGAATCGGGGGTTTCACGCAGCGAGAGCCATAGCTTTGTACCCATCCATACTCAGTAAAAGCATAGCCCCAAAGTTGCTCACCAAAATACTCCACCATATCGTTACGCTCGGCCTCTCCGTGTACGAGTACGTCTAGCCCAATTTCTTCCTGTTTTTTTATTACCAGCTGAATTTCATTGCGCATTACTTCCAGATATTCCAAATTAGCAAGTTTGCCTTTTTTGAAAGCAGAACGTGCCTGACGAATCTCAGGTGTCTGTGGAAATGAGCCAATAGTGGTAGTGGGTAGCAGTGGGAGCTGAAAACGCTGACGTTGCAGAGCCTGCCGTTCTGCAAATGGGCTAGTACGATGACTGTAATCCTGCGACAAGCCTTGTAGGCGTTTCTGCACCACTGGATTGTGTATGCGCAGTGATTGGGTACGCTCTTTCCTTGCTCCGGTGGAAGCTGCCAGCGCCTCACTTATTGCGCGCTCTCCCTGGTTCAATCCGCATCCAAGAATTGATAACTCCTTAAGTTTCTGCACTGAGAACGCTAACCATTTTTTGATATCTCCATCCATCCGGATCTCCAGTTCGAGGTCCACCGGGCAGTGTAGTAACGAACAACTGGGCGCGATCCAGACTCGCTCACCCAGAACCGACTGCGCCCGCGACAGGATCGCCAGTGCCTGCACTAGATCAGCGCGCCATACATTACGCCCATCAATGACGCCCAGTGATAACACTTTGTCAGTGGGATAACCAGCAAGAAAGGCATCGAGTTGTTGTGGTGCGCGACACAAATCAATATGCAGACCGTTCACAGGTAGTTTTTTCAGGAAAGCAGCATGACCATCTACCGCTTCAAAATAAGTGGTAAGGAGCAATTTCGTTCCAGAACCATGCAAGGCGACATATGCCTGATCCAGACCGCACAGCCATGCGTCGTCCAAATCAAGAGCCAGCACCGGCTCGTCAATCTGTACCCATTCCACGCCAAGGGATGTGAGCCGTGCCAGGATATCGCGATAAACTGGCAGCAGGTACGGCAACAAATCTAATCGATTGAAGCCGGACTCGGTCTCCTTGCCAAGATATAGATAAGTCAACGGACCAATCAGCACCACTTTCGGCAAGATGCCAAGCATTTTGGCTTCGGCTACCTCCTTAAAGAGCTGAGATGAAGCGATACAGAATCTGGTACGCACATCGAATTCAGGGACGATGTAATGATAGTTGGTGTCAAACCACTTGGTCATCTCCATCGCTGGTTGATTCGTAGTTCCACGAGCCATCGCGAAATACAGATCCAGTCCGATTTCGTCCTTACCCGTATTGAAACGAGCAGGTGCTGCGCCAAGTAGCGCAGTCATGTTTAGCATTTGATCGTAGAATGCGAAATCACCAACGGGAATTAGGTCAATTCCGATATCCCGTTGCAGCATCCAATGTCGCTTCCTCAACTCTGCTGCTGTAATTTGCAACTGTTCATCGCTAATGTTGCCACGCCAGTATGCTTCGAGTGCGTGTTTTAGCTCTCGTCGCGCACCGATACGCGGAAAACCCAGATTGTGTGTCAATGCCATGACCACTCCTAGTTACCATTTGGTTGCAGGAAAGAGAGATTGTGTGGCAAACTACTCTATGAATCAAATGAAAGTTTGTACTTAATCAATGAATATAATTCATAATTATGCTTGAATTACGTCATCTCCGCACATTGACGGCATTGCACGAAACTGGCAGCGTATCGCGTGCTGCCAAGCGCGTGCATCTTACTCAGTCGGCGCTGTCCCATCAGATCAGAGTGATGCAGGCTCATTATGGATTACCGATAATACAGCGTCAGGGGCAGTCCATCAAACTCACCGATGCTGGGAATCGCTTGGTATTGCTTGCTGAAAAAGTGCTGATGGAGATTCAGACTGCCGAACGGGATCTCGCAAGAGTCTCGCAGCAAACGTCGGGAAGTCTCCGTATCGTGCTGGAATGTCACACTTGTTTTGATTGGTTAATGCCAATTATGGATGTATTTCGTAAGCATTGGGCAGAGGTAGAATTAGATCTAGTTTCTGGATTTCATAGCGATCCTATCAAGCTGCTAGAAGATGGCAGCGCAGACATAGTGATTGGATCGGAACATAAACAGCGGCGCGGGATTATTCACTACCCATTATTTTGTTTTGAGATTCTTGCAGTGCTAGCGCCGGAACATGCGTTATGTAGAAAACGGATATTACAGGCAGTTGATTTCGCCAACGAAACACTCATAACCTATCCGGTTCCAGAAGATCGTATTGATCTGGTACTAAAAGTGTTGAAACCTGCTGGCATTCATCCGCAAAGACGTACAGCAGAGCTGACTGTCGCGATTTTGCAGCTGGTAGCTAGCCGCCGTGGTGTCGCAGCACTACCCAGTTGGGGGATAAAAAACTACATTGATCACGATTACGTGATCGCTCGTCGTATCGGTACCGGTGGCTTATGGTCTGACCTATACGCATCGACCCTCAGGGAAACAGCATCACGCCCTTATTTACGAGACTTTCTGACAACTATAAAGAACACATGTTTCGCTACACTGGAAGGAATCGTCCCTCTAAAATAAGGTAACGAGAATCGAACCAATGCCTGCTAATATCTTATTAATCATGATATTAGAAAAATAATAATTGGTCCAATTTCTTAGAAATACCCCCCAATAATATCCTCAGAGTGATTGGATGTTATTGAACTACTGCATTAGAGACTTCGTAAAAGACTCACCGATCCGTACGATAGAAGTAACAATGCGTGTAGCTTCTCAATCAAAGGCACTATGGTGAATAAGTTTATATTAGTTTTTATGATTGCTTTGAACTTAAGCAGTTGTGCTACCACGCACTGGGAGCACCCTACGAAGAGTCAGGCAAGTAATCATCTAGACTGGCTACATTGTAAGCAAACTGCCACACTATATGCCAACGAAACTGGATATTCGCACGATAAAGAATTCATTAAGGATGAAGCCGAAAAGTGCATGATAGAAAAATACGGGTGGGTTAAAAAGAAAGATTACTCAATCCGGTACTATCTGCCCATCCCTTTTAATCTCTTTCTAATATAGCTCTAACTTTCAATTCACCTGATTATGGCGGGCGGCGAGAATTGAACCCATGTCTGATAATCCATTACAAATCATGATATTGACAAAAAAATAGCTTTTCCAGTTTATAAGAGATGCCCCAATAATACCCCCAGTATGATTAGATGTTATTGGACTTAAACTGTCCGACTACATCGTGTTTAAGGAAATTATCATTGCCTTAATTTGCTGATTCCTGCATGAAAAAGCGTGTCACCTCATCCAGCCTGCGCCTATGAATTTCGGGTGACTTATCCTGGAACGGGTGGGAGAACTCAACGTCCCTAAGCACATACGCCCCACGGCTTGTCCCTATACGGATTAACTCTGCCATCTGTGCTGGACTAACAATCA
>JAZGCR010000060.1:0-5326 GCA_036477105.1 Nitrosomonadaceae bacterium
CTTGTTTTTTCAATCTATTACATTTTGAGCGGATTGGCCCAAACGTGGGTGGAGCAGGGAACAATAGGCAGCACACCTGGAGTTTGGTGGTTATACATATTAATGCTCACTATTTCACTCAGTTTGCTTTTCCCTGGCTACTGGAGACGGTTATTTCATTCTAGATGACAATAATAAATCGTTATCTTGCTTATCAGGTCTTTATTGGTCTGTGTATTGCCACCGCGGTACTTTTGCCATTGATTAGTTTCCTAGATTTGCTAGGTCAACTCGATGATGTGGGCAAAATGGCACAAGATCGCAGAGGGTTTTACGGCGTCAAAGACGCATTCCTGCACACCGCGCTATTTATGCCACGCAGGTTTATCCAACTTGCTCCATTTATTGCATTATTGGGTAGTGTGATCGCATTAGGACGACTAGCCATTAATCTAGAACTAACCGCATTACGGATTGCGGGTATTTCTCCCATTCGTATAAGCTTGGCTCCACTCGGCGTCGGTGTAATCCTTATACTATTTGTTGCCATACTGGAACAATTTATTGCTCCACAACTTCAGCAGAAGGCCATTCTGCACCGAGCTATGGTGCTTGAACAGACTGTACAACTTGGTGGAGAGCTTGGTATTTGGACACGAGACGAAAAAAATATATTACGTATTGGCGAGATGCTAAATGCCAAGAGGGCAGCAAATGTAGAGGTGTTACATTTTGATGACAACGGTTCACTGCTAACTTATACCCATGCCAAATATGCTGACATCATTGATGACAATTTGTGGAAATTAAGCGAAGTCATTACCAAGACGTTTACTGGGGAACAAATTAAGTCTGTAAGCACAAGCTCGATGAATTGGGAATCGTTCCTGAGTCCAGACGATATCTCGACTTTAAATAAAACACCGGAGAGTCTGTCACCTGTTGAATTATTTCAACATATACGTTTCCTACGAACTACAGGCCAAGAAGCGGATGCATATGCACTGGCCTTATGGCGAAAAGCTGGCGGGGCATTGATAACAATTGCAATGTTGCTACTTTCCATACCTTTCGTTCTCGGATTTTCTCGAACTGGTCTTGTCAACAAGTTGGTGCTTGCAGCTATGGTCGGGATTGGTGTCTATTTGCTTGATCAGATTATTGCAAATGCGGGTCTGTTGTTACATTTGAACCCAGCTCTGATCGCTCTATTCCCAGGATTAGTACTGATCGTCTTAGCTAATTTTTGGTTACGGAGGATTTAGTCGTTTTCCTAGCAGTTTTTGGTAGGGCTATAGGGCACAAAAATTTATTCTTGGATGACTTGTTACTGTGGCAGTAATGTCGCAGATATTGTAATCTGTGCGGCATTTTTTAACTAAATAGATGTCACTGAGCTTATTGCAGATCCTTATTTCATGATTTCAAGTCAATATAAAATCAGAAAATAATTTAAAATTTGTAAATGGCAATTTTTATTTATATTATTGGTAATAGTGAAATTAACGTCTGGGGCCTAAGTGGTCGAGAACGTCTGCAACGTATGTTAATGGTTTTCAACAAGCAGGTTATTCTGGTTGATGACCTTAACCATATTCCAGAGGGAGTACAGGCACTGCTTCTATGCGCGGATCATTTGTTTGATGCGAGAGTACTATCAGCATTAGTCCACACGCGATTGAACCTGGTGCTGGATAGTAATAGTGATCAAACGGTTGCTATCCGCATTGCTGATGGCAACGTGCCTAATGTACTAGCAGATTTTCTGGGTGAAGGTAATGGACAGGCTATCTCTACTTTTCCTCACTACACACTGAATGACCTGAATTTAGAGTTTCAGCAAATGGATCTGAAGAAGAAAGATGCGCCCTACGTATTATTTATTAATAATTCTAATTACAAGATACTTGAATCAGAATTGTTTGCCGGATCATATAAGGGTGTAACTGATTTAGTTACGAAATGGATCTGGCCTATGCCTGCATTCTGGGTTACTCACCTTTGTGTGCGCATTGGTTTGCAGCCCAATCATGTCACGCTAATTAGCCTTGTGTTTGCTGTGTTGGTGGGGATTGCATTTTGGTACGGCAATTACGGTATAGGATTAGTGATGGGATGGTTCATGACTTTTTTGGATACCGTGGATGGAAAGTTGGCAAGGGTGACTGTCACTTCGAGTCGCTTTGGCAATGTGCTTGATCATGGCCTAGATATTATTCATCCACCACTTTGGTACATGGCATGGGGTGTGGGGTTAACCGCGGTATCAATATCGATACCCGACTTGCAAATATTGATGTGGTTGATGTTCATTGGTTATATTGGTGGTAGGGTCTGTGAAGGGGTATTCCAGTTCTGGATAGGCTCATTTGATATATTTATCTGGCGCAAGTTTGACTCATTTAACCGGTTGATTACCGCACGGCGCAACCCCAACCTGATTTTGTTGACATGTAGTTGGTTGATGAATCAGCCAGAGCTCGGATTCTTGTCAGTGGTTATATGGCAACTACTCTCTACGGCTATTCTTGTTATGCGAGTAGCTGTCGGCTGGCATGTACGGCGACATCATGGCCCATTGAAGTCGTGGTTTGAAGAAATTACCCATGATCAGACTAAAGGAGAGTTGGCTGAACGGATTTTTACCCGTACACCGGTTAGTATAAATGACAGAAGAGTCACGAATTAAAAAATTACAAACGGGCGAGGCTAAAATTGGGTTACTTTTCAACCCTCTTAGTGGACGAATTCGCAAGCGCAAGGATGTAATAAAGCATGCGCTAGGTGAAATTCCCGGTGCAATTACTCGAGAAGCAACGAACGTATCTGAGTTCAATGCAACCGTGAGCGATTTCTTGCATACTGGTGTTGATTTGCTGGTAATTGCTGGTGGAGATGGTACGGTGCAAGCAGTTTTAAATCATTTGTTCACAGCACATCCTCCTGCGGATTGGCCGATTCTTGCAATAATACCCGGTGGTACGACCAATATGACGGCGCTTGATTTAGCCAGTTATAATGTTCCAGAAGACGCTGTACGACAATTAAGTCAATACTTGTTGACACGGAATTCACCCTCACTATTACGACGACATGTATTGTGTATAGAGCAAACGGGTTCTGCTAAGGTATATGGTATGTTTTTCGGTGTTGGTATTATTGCTCGTGCTGTAATATTCTCCCGGAGCGGGGTAAAGCAGATGGGAATCACTGGAGAAATCTATTCTGGCCTAATCACTTTAGGTTATCTTGTTGGATTTTTTCTTGGTCTTCGCAAAGGGTCATGGGCACCAGCACGGACGACAACTATCAAGGTAGGTGGAAAAACTTACAATGGTACCCATCTGTTTTTGTTTGCCAGTGTGCTTGATCGCTTGCTATTTAATATGCGTCCGTACTGGGGGCAGGAGGAGCAGGAACCGTTTCATGTTACATTTATCGAGCAGCTTCGCATCAAGGATGTCATGAAGATGATTTCAGGTCGAGGAGCAGTCCTCAAAGAGGATAACGGTTATCATAGTCACAATAGCAGTGTACTGGAGCTGGTGATGGATGACGATTACATCGTCGATGGTGAATCCTACCGAGCATCAAGTCAGAATGGGCCATTAAATATCACGGCAGCTGGTCCAGTTACTTTCTTAACTTGGTAGTATTCAAACCGGATTCTACAGACTTGTATCAATGACAAATTACGTATCAACATTGGATAGAAAACTCCCGGATAGTCTAGTTTCCAAAGTCGCATCTATGGGATCAAGGGCTGTGTCAGCAGATTTTTCAATCCTTGTTGAAGAATTGAAATCACGTTTCGAGTCATCGCTGGATGCCATTCTTCTTTATGGGTCCTGCTTACATTCCGACGAGATTGGCGACGGGGTTGTGGATTTTTATACCGTGGTGGATGACTACAGTAATGCTTACCAAGAACATTACTTGCGCTATTTCAACGCATGGTTGCCACCGAATGTGTTTTTTCTTGAGGTATCTAGGCAAGAAAAAACATTTCGTGCCAAATATGCAGTCATCTCAATGGCAGATTTCGAGAAAGGAAACCAATACTGGTTTCACTCATATCTATGGGCGCGTTTTGCTCAACCTGTACGGTTGTTAGATGTGCGAAATGAAACCATTCGCCAGCGTGTTTACAATTCATTAGCACATGCGGTAGTGGCATTTCTTAAACCTACTATTACAGCGTTGGGCCCGTGTGTAATAACTACGGAAGAAATTTGGGTCAAGGGTTTAACACTTACCTATAGGGCTGAACTTCGGGCTGAACGAGAATCGCGTGCGCGGCAACTTGCTGAGCTAAATCTGGATGACTACATGCATCTGACCGAACATGCCTTACCTGTGCTTGTGGGAATGCTTGAGAAATTACCACAGGAGTATCAAGGACAGGGGCACTACCGATGCTTAACTGATGAGGCTGAGTGCCGAAGTTCATTGCGTCGTTGGCGGTTGCGTCGTTTGCAGGGGAGAGTCCTCTCAGTGCTTCGGCTGATAAAGGCAACATTTACCTTCCGGGACTGTATCGATTATGCCGCTTGGAAGATTGAACGTCACACTGGGGTTCGTATTGAGGTTACTCCCAAACTGCGGCGCCATCCCGTGTTATGGGGGTATAAAGTTTTTTGGAAACTATTGCGACGAGGTGTATTACGCTGATGTTTGGTTCGTAGAAAACATGGAGACTAGTAGTTTTAGCCTAACGAAATGACCAAGCAACAGGCGTAACAGCATCAATTTTTATGGATGATTTTCTTATTGAGTTATTCAAGAATAAGACATAGATCGTCTTCAACAAATATATGTTGGTCCCATGTTGCCATGTGCGTTCAGGTGATATTTAATACTGCAGCATGTGTTTCAGATAAAAAGGACGGACAATTTCGACTATCTAATTTGAATAGATGTAAGTTCAAGAACTACGTTCTTTGTTATCAAATTAACTTCTTTCAAATACGAAACAGGTCTCGCCCCAATTTTTTGTTGTTTTAAACTTTACTCTTAGGCCTGCCTGCCCCATCAGGTCTACTGCTTCTTGCTGTTCTTCGTCAGTGCCCAATTCTACGATAACAGACTTAAAAGCATGATTGCTAAGTACATTCATAGCACCTTTAATAATGGGGATTTCTATGCCATCGACATCGATCTTAATATAATTGGGAAATGGGAAATTCCATATGGTGCACAAGTCATCCAGCGTTACTCCAAACATACCCTGGATATGATGAGCTGGAATTTTCATGTTTTTAAGATCCTCTTCTCCAAATTGTGAACGGTTTCCCCCGGGAATAAATTTAGGAATATACAGTTTAGAGAATCCACTATTTCCGGATAC
>JAZGCR010000061.1:0-5910 GCA_036477105.1 Nitrosomonadaceae bacterium
TAAAAACTTGAAACTGTGACCAAACTAAAAATTTATACTTATTAGGAGAAAATTATGGCTGTTGCCAAAGCAGAAATTCTAGATTTAATTTCCAATATGACCGTGCTGGAGCTTTCACAATTAATTAAGGAAATGGAAGAAAAATTCGGCGTCTCTGCCGCTGTATCTGCAGTTACGGTGGCTGCTCCTGTTGTTGATGCTGCTGAAAAGGCGGAGGAGCAATCCGAATTTTCTGTGATGCTATCCGTCGTAGGTGCAAGTAAGGTTAACGTGATCAAAGTTGTGCGTACGGTTACTGGTCTGGGTTTAAAGGAAGCTAAGGATCTGGTGGATGGTGCGCCCAAAGTGGTGAAAGAGGGGGTTTCTAAAGCTGATGCGGAAGCCATTCAGAAGCAACTAACTGAAGCCGGCGCAACTTGTGAACTTAAGTAATGTGGTTGTTCAAAGAGTAGGACTAGCGGCACAAGATATGCTGCTAGCGTTGGCTTCTCAGCCTTATGATTCTTTTGTATCACTGAATGCATAACACAATAGTCAGGAACATAAACTCTGTTTTCTGCTCCCCCGGAGAAATTCTATGAGATATTCGTTTACCGAGAAAAAGCGTATCCGTAAAAGTTTTGCCAAGCGTGCTAGTGTTCTGCCAATTCCTTTTCTGCTTGCTGCCCAGCTTGAATCCTACGCAGCTTTCTTGCAAGAGCATGTCCCGGCAACCGAACGGGCAAATCAAGGGTTGCAAGCGGCGTTCAAGTCGATTTTCCCTATTGAGAGCCATTCCAAGAATGCTCGTCTTGACTTCGTCAGTTATATGCTTGGCGCTCCCCCATTCGACGTCAAGGAATGCCAGCAGCGCGGCCTCACCTATGCTTCTCCGTTACGTGCTAAAGCACGATTAACTATCATGGACAAAGAAGCTTCTAAGCCGACACCAAAGGAAGTAAGAGAGCAGGTAGTTTACATGGGGGAAATTCCTCTGATGACCAAGACCGGTTCGTTTGTTATTAACGGTACTGAGCGCGTGATTGTGTCACAATTGCACCGCTCACCTGGCGTATTTTTTGAGCATGACCGCGGTAAGACGCATTCGTCCGGAAAGTTATTGTTCTCCGCGCGAATCATTCCATATCGAGGTTCCTGGCTCGATTTTGAGTTTGATCCCAAAGATTACCTCTATTTTCGTGTTGATCGTCGCCGTAAAATGCCGATTACCGTGTTGCTAAAAGCGCTAGGTTATACATCAGGACAAATCCTTGCTGGATTCTTCGCATTTGATGTTTTTTATATTTCCAAAAAAAGTATCCAGTTTGAACTGGTTCCAGAGCGCTTACGTGGTGATGTGGCTCGCATTGCCATTGTTACCAGAAGCGGAAAGGTTATCGTTCAGAAAGACAAGCGCATCACCGTCAAGCATATTCGTGAATTGCAGCAAGCAGGGATAGACAAGCTTTCGGTGCCAGAAGATTTTCTACTGGGGCGGGTGCTAGGTCACGATGTGTTGGACAAGGAAACAGGCGAGATCATAGCACTGGCTAACGATGAAATTACGGAGGATCTTTTTGCTAAGTTGCGCGAAGCGAACATCGAAAAGTTTTGTACCATATATACAAATGATCTCGATCAGGGTGCATACATATCACAGACTTTGAGGATAGACGAGACTGTTGATCGATTGACCGCTCAAGTAGCAATCTATCGCATGATGCGTCCTGGCGAGCCCCCTACCGAGGATGCGGTCAAAGCACTATTTAATGGGTTGTTCCATGCACCCGAACGCTATGACTTATCCGCGGTTGGACGGATGAAATTTAATCGCCGCGTCGGCAAGACTGAGATGACTGGTTCCACTACTTTGTCGAACGAAGATATCATTGCAATAATAATGATACTGGTGGAACTGCGTAATGGCCGTGGTGAAGTGGATGACATTGATCACCTTGGAAACCGCCGTGTGCGCTATGTCGGCGAATTAGCGGAAAACCAATTTCGTTCTGGACTTATTAGGGTTGAGCGAGCTGTGAAGGAGCGCTTGAGTCAGGCGGAATCTGATAATCTTATGCCGCACGACCTGATTAATGCTAAGCCAGTATCGGCGGCAGTACGTGAATTCTTCGGCTCTAGCCAGTTATCTCAATTCATGGATCAGACCAATCCGCTTTCCGAGATCACTCATAAGCGACGTGTTTCTGCCTTAGGGCCAGGTGGTCTAACGCGTGAGCGCGCAGGGTTTGAAGTGCGCGATGTGCATCCAACCCACTATGGTAGGGTATGTCCGATTGAAACGCCGGAAGGCCCGAACATCGGCCTTATTAATTCACTCGCGCTATATGCTCGTACCAATAAATATGGTTTTTTGGAAACGCCCTACCGTCAGGTAAAGAACAAAAAAGTTACTAACGAAATTGATTATCTGTCAGCTATTGAGGAAGGTCAGTACGTGATTGCCCAAGCAAACGCGCAACTAGATCGCCATAACAAGTTTATACAGGATATCGTTTCTTGTCGTCAAAATAATGAATTCACCCTAGCAACACCGGATCGTATCGAATATATGGACGTAGCCCCGGCGCAGATCGTTTCAGTAGCAGCCTCACTAATTCCATTTCTAGAGCACGACGATGCTAATCGTGCTTTGATGGGTTCCAACATGCAACGTCAGGCGGTGCCTTGTCTACGTGCTGAAAAACCACTTGTTGGCACCGGAATTGAGCGTGTAGTGGCAATAGATTCTGGTACTGCGGTACTGGCTGGACGCGCAGGTATAGTAGATTATGTGGATGCGGGGCGTATTGTGGTGCGTGTGCATGATACCGAAACACGCGTTGGTGAAGTGGGCGTAGACATATACAACCTGACTAAATACACCCGATCTAATCAGAATACTAATATCAATCAGCGCCCTCTGGTGAAAGAGGGTGATGTGATTGCTTGTGGTGACGTGGTAGCAGATGGCGCCTCTACTGATATGGGTGAGCTGGCGTTGGGGCAGAATATGTTAGTCGCGTTTATGCCGTGGAATGGTTATAACTTCGAGGACTCAATTCTGATTTCTGAGCGCATTGTTTCTGAAGATCGTTACACATCTATTCATATTGAGGAACTTTTGTTGGTAAGCCGTGATACCAAGTTGGGAACTGAAGAGATTACCGGCGATATATCAAATCTATCAGAAGCTCAGCTTGGGCGCTTGGATGATTCCGGCATCATCTATATTGGCGCAGAGGTCGAGGCTGGCGACGTGCTGGTAGGCAAGGTTACCCCTAAGGGTGAGATCCAGCTGACGCCGGAAGAAAAGCTATTACGCGCGATTTTTGGCGAAAAAGCTTCCGACGTAAAGGATACGTCGTTACGTGTACCATCAGGTATTTCCGGTACAGTAATCGATGTACAGGTGTTTACCCGAGAAGGTATCGAGCGTGATAAACGTGCTCAGCAGATTATTGATGATGAGCTAAAACGTTACAAGAAAGATCTGGTCGACCAGATGCGGATCGTAGAAGCTGATACGTTTGAACGTATCGAACGTTTGCTCAAAGGTAAAGTGGCAACTGGTGGGTCCAATAAACTCGCAAAAGGCACACGTATTACCCGGGAATATCTTGACGGCATTGAGCAACACCACTGGTTTGATATCCGTTTGTCCAATGAGGACGCGAGTGTACAGCTAGAACAAATCAGGGATGGTCTTGTGCAGAAACGTAAGGCATTTGACGACTCTTTTGATGAAAAGAAAAAGAAGCTTACCCAGGGCGATGAATTACCGCCTGGTGTGCAGAAAATGGTGAAAGTCTATGTGGCGGTGAAGCGGCGTCTGCAGCCCGGAGATAAAATGGCGGGACGCCACGGAAATAAGGGCGTAATTTCAAAAATTGTGCCAGTGGAGGACATGCCCTACATGGCGGATGGCACTCCTGTAGACATTGTATTAAATCCTCTGGGTGTGCCTTCGCGTATGAACGTTGGACAGATACTGGAAACCCATCTCGGATGGGCAGCGAAAGGATTGGGTAGAAAGGTTGGTAATATGCTTCGTGCCCAAAGCAAGACCTCTGAAATAAGGAAATTTATAAATAAGATTTACAACAGTAGCGGCAAACAGGAGGATATTGCTTCGTTCACCGATGTGGAAATCTTGGAATTAGCAAAAAATCTCCAGGACGGCGTACCTTTTGCTACTCCCGTATTTGATGGTGCCACAGAGCAAGAGATCAAAGACATGCTTGAGCTTGCTGGTTTACCACAATCTGGGCAGATTGCGCTATATGACGGTAGAACCGGCGAAGCTTTCGACCGCCTTGTCACAGTGGGCTACATGCATGTTCTGAAGTTACATCATCTGGTGGATGACAAGATGCATGCGCGTTCTACAGGTCCCTACAGCTTGGTAACTCAGCAGCCATTAGGTGGTAAGGCTCAGTTTGGCGGCCAACGATTTGGCGAGATGGAGGTGTGGGCATTGGAAGCCTATGGCGCTTCTTACACGCTACAGGAAATGTTGACCGTCAAATCCGACGATGTGAACGGACGTACTAAGATATATGAAAGCATCGTCAAGGGTGACCATAAGATTGATGCTGGCATGCCAGAATCATTCAACGTCTTGGTAAAGGAAATCCGGTCACTTGGGATGGACATCGACTTGGATCGGAATTGACAATTTCTTTTTAAAGGAACCGAGAGTTAATCGCTTAATTCTCTGTATTGTTGTACTTTATTGCCGAAGTTTTATTGTATTGGTCCCTAATTAACAGGAATGACAAATGAAAGCACTGCTCGATTTATTCAAACAGGTTACGCATAAAGAAGAATTCGATTCGATCAAGATCGGCCTTGCTTCTCCTGAAAAAATACGTTCTTGGTCTTACGGCGAGGTTAAAAAGCCGGAAACTATCAACTACCGTACTTTTAAGCCGGAGCGAGACGGGTTATTCTGCGCTAAGATTTTTGGCCCAGTAAAGGATTACGAATGCTTGTGCGGAAAATACAAACGCTTGAAGCACCGCGGTGTGATCTGTGAGAAATGCGGTGTTGAAGTCACCTTGTCCAAGGTGCGGCGAGAACGTATGGGGCACATCCAACTAGCTTCTCCAGTGGCACACATCTGGTTTCTGAAGTCTCTACCGTCGCGCCTTGGGATGGTATTAGATATGACCCTGCGTGACATAGAACGAGTTCTTTATTTTGAAGCCTTTGTAGTAACTGACCCTGGGATGACGCCTCTCGCACGATGCCAGTTGCTGACCGACGATGACTATCGTGCCAAGATGGAGGAATACGGTGACGATTTTAGAGCCAGCATGGGTGCGGAGGGTATTCGCGACTTATTAAGTAACCTGAATATTCACGTTGAAATTGATAACCTTCGACGCGATATTGGGGCTACTAGCTCAGAAACCAAGATAAAAAAACTTGCAAAGCGCCTGAAAATATTAGAGGCATTTAACAAGTCTGGTATCAAACCGGAGTGGATGGTGTTTACGGTGCTGCCGACATTGCCGCCTGAATTGCGTCCGCTTGTGCCGCTAGACGGTGGGCGTTTTGCTACATCTGATCTTAATGACTTGTATCGCCGAGTCATCAATCGTAACAATCGTCTAAAACGCTTGCTTGAGCTGAAGGCACCCGAAATAATTATACGTAATGAAAAGCGTATGTTACAAGAAGCAGTGGACTCTTTGCTAGATAACGGGCGTCGAGGTAAGGCAATGACGGGTGCAAACAAGCGCCCATTAAAATCCCTTGCTGACATGATCAAGGGTAAGGGTGGACGTTTCCGTCAGAATCTGCTAGGTAAACGAGTGGATTACTCTGGGCGATCAGTGATTGTGGTGGGTCCACAGCTTAAACTACATCAGTGTGGCTTACCAAAGAAAATGGCTTTGGAATTGTTCAAACCATTCATCTTCAGCAAGC
>JAZGCR010000062.1:0-9793 GCA_036477105.1 Nitrosomonadaceae bacterium
GAGTTAAAAGCCTCCTGGATTATGAAGTAACTTTCATCGGAGAAATAAAGAATAGCGGCTACGAATTCACCATGAAGGTGATTGTACCGGTAGCTAGCTTGTGTCCATGTTCCAAGAAAATTGCTGACTACGGTGCGCACAATCAGCGCTCCCATATGTCGATTTCCATACGTACCAATAGCTTTGTTTGGATCGAAGATGTGGTACGAATAGCAGAAGACCAGGCATCATGTGAGCTCTATGGATTGCTTAAGCGACCCGACGAGAAATATGTCACTGAAAAAGCTTATGATAATCCTAAGTTCGTTGAAGACTTGGTACGCGATGTAGCCGTAGAACTAAACAAAGATGCACGAATTGATGCCTACATGGTGGAATCAGAGAATTTTGAATCTATCCATAATCATTCAGCCTATGCACTAATTGAGCAAGACAAGATGATAAGCTAAAACTTGAATGTTATAGGAAATGAGCCACACCCGGAGATCTCACCCTGCACTGAGCAACAGATCCTCTCAGTAGATCTACCACAAATAGTTTAGTTCCGAACTTGACCCTTAGTATTCCATCTTTAATTCCTCGTCAGCTTTCCCACAGGTGTTTACTCATCAAACGGAATTTTTACGCAATAAGATGTACAGCTCATTTCTCTTGCCGGAACTCAGTTTCTTATGGAATCTATCTGCTGCTCAACGCTAAATCGGCACTCTTTCGTTTTCATATATATCTAAAATAGACCGCACTAACTTTAAAAACTCAATCTATAGGAAGCAAGTAATCTCTTGTATTTACCAATCCAAAAAGAGCATTCCAGTACCACATATAGTTATAACCAAACCTCCAATTGCGTGAACATACCTTTCTAGTTTTTCTGTATCATAAAATGAATAGCCATATATACCTAATAACACCATAGTTAGCATCGTTAATACCGTGCATAGTGCAAAAACGGTAATTAATACTACGACTTCCAGGTAAGAGCGCTGTGTGCCCGAGTAGAATAATAGCGGAAGTAAGGGCTCAGTTGGCCCCATTACGAAAATGGCGAATAGCACTAATGGTGTGACTTTTACCCGACTTTTAGGCGCGACAATATCACCATGACAATGCTCATAAACATAAACGTCTTCACCCATTACATCAAAGTGCTTATGTGGCTTGTTTTTGTTTGCCTTCCACAACCCATATAATAAATAAGCAGCTCCAAAACCAAGTAAACACCATGCTGCGATATTTCCACGATGTCCTTCAAACCAGGATAGCTTAGAGAACTGCCACCCCAATACAACTCCAATCAATCCAATGCTTACTGAACTGAGAATATGTCCAAAACCACAAGCAATTGTGATAATAATTGTTTTTGTAATCGACCATTTCTGTGCCCGCGACAATACAATAAATGGCAAATAATGATCAGGGCCTGTTGCTGTATGTAGAAAACTAATAGCAATGGTAGACAACATGAGTGTTATTAGTTCAGATGTCATCGAGATATATTAGTAATTTATATTTTTAAATTTAGTTACTTATTAAATGTACTGACTGATCAAGCGGGATGTTAATCATGGCCGCATAGATAATGCTGGGTTAAATCAACCGTGAACCATATAAGCGAAATCTCACCAACCTTCAAATATAGTCACTAGAAAATTTGCCATTGTATTACAAAGATTGCATGCACGATTATCCAAAGCAATTTGGAATGTGGGCATCTATGAGCAATATGAAAGATCGTCAAGACGACTTGCTTATAAAATACTTCTGGGAATATCAAGTGAGAAGCTAGCCCACCATCTGCATCACCGCTCCCAAAATTGGACCATGCAGGAGATCGACAATCATATAGAGATGATTTTATAACTAGGAACAAATATAAACTAAACTCAACTACCTGCCGCTAGTTTTTTCACATTACTACACCCTACATATCAACCAACCACTTAGCTCGCTGCCCAATTGTTGCCAACTGACCTTAAGATGGTAAGTGAATTTACTTTTAGAGCTATAATCTTACTTACGAGGCAATAATTAATCTTCGCTTCGTCGATTCCAGTCACGCTCTATAATTGCATCAACAAGAAAAAGCCTATGAATGTTTTTTATGAAGAGGGAGGCACTTTTAAAGTAGGTGTGATCCTTTCCAGTAACATGACTTCGCTTCAAGTGGAGGCGCCCCATGGTAAGCGCTCGAAAATTAAGACTACTTCGGTACTTCTGCGATTTGATAAACCACTTTTGTCCGAATTCATAAATTGTGCACAAAAGGTGGCGGATGATCTAGATCTAAATTTTCTTTGGGAATATAGCGTTTCCGATGCGGAGTTTATTAGCGATGCCTTGGCTACAGAGTACTTTGGTTACTCGCCCAGTCCGGTGGAAGCTGCAGCAGTTCTAATTAAACTTCATAGCGCACCCATGTATTTTTATAAAAAAGGCAGGGGCTGCTATAAAGCCGCGCCTCCCGCTGCTCTTAAGGCGGCTCTTGCGAGTCAGGAAAAGAAACACCGCCAGGCAGAACAACAAACACGCTATGCTCGTCTTCTAGAAGCGTTCGTTCTGCCAGAAGAGTTTAAACCATTGTTACCGGATCTTTTCTACAAACCTGACAAGAGTACGATTGAATGGAAAGCACTCGACGCAGCTTGTGCTGCATCCAAGCTAAGTTTGTCTAAACTGCTAGATAAATGTGGCGCCATACCATCTTCACACGATTACCATCTCAACCGATTCCTGCTGGAACATTTCCCAAAAGGCACGGGTTTTGGCGTACTAGATACTGGTACAGAACTGAGTTATCCGGCTGACTTACCTATAGCGGACGTAGTCGCTTTTAGCATAGACGACGCCGATACCACAGAAATTGATGATGCTTTTTCTGTTACTCCTCTATCTCTCGGTAGCTTTCGCATCGGTATACACATCGCCGCACCTGCTCTGGGAATTATGCCGGGGTCATCCCTGGATATAGTGGCCGCACAGCGCCTTTCTACCGTATATTTACCGGGTGACAAGATTACCATGTTTCCAGAAGATGTAATACGCCACTACACCCTGGGAGAAGAACGACTTTGTCCGGCACTTTCAATGTATCTTGACGTAGCCGACGATTTCACCGTAACCACCACGCACAGTCGCATTGAACAAGTGAGAATTGCCGCTAATTTGCGGCATGACACGTTGGGAGAACATTTTAATGAATATACCTTAGAGAGAAGCAGCCTCAATTGCGTCTTTGGACAAGAGTTAAGAACACTGTGGAATTTTGCCCGTAAAATGGAAGCTTCTCGCGGTAAAGCTAATGATAGTAACAACGAAAGAATCGACTATGGATTCAGTATTAAGGAAGGCAATGTCACCATTAACGAGCGACGGCGTGATTCGCCGATAGATAAGGTGGTGTCAGAACTGATGATCTTTATCAATGTTGAATGGGGAAAGCAACTAGCTAACGGCGGTGTTACCGGGATCTATCGTAGCCAAGTTGGTGGAAAAGTAAAAATGAGCACCTCTCCCGCACCGCACCAGGGTCTGGGTGTTTCACAGTATGCTTGGTTCAGTTCGCCAATACGCCGCTATGTCGACCTTATCAATCAAAGACAATTAGTCGCACTACTGCGAAGAGAGGCGCCACCTTATTCCAAAGCATGTAGTAATCTACTGACATCAATGAGGGATTTCGAGGAGGCTTACGAAGCCTACAGTGAATTCCAGCGCAGCATGGAACGCTATTGGTGTTTGCGCTGGCTGTTACAGGAAAAAATCGGTACTACTGGCGCACTAGTAATCAAGGAAAATCTTGTAAAACTAGATCGCCTACCGCTGGTTACACGAGTACCCTCGTTGCCAGAAATGTTTCCAGAAACCCATGTTGAATTGAAAATATCACAGGTTGATTTGTTGGATCTCGCTGTTAACGCAAAATTCATCAGAAAACTGGAGGCATAAAATAGGCTATCACAATGTGACAAGCACATCATTGTTGCTTACAATAAGTAGGACTTAGAATGTTTCCAGGTTAAATTTTCTAATCTCCTTAGTACATTGACAGCCATAGAAAAGATGCCGGATTTTAATCTTGCCGCATTCCGCAGCTGGATATTTGATCCATCATCACGCTTGGACGTGGCAATACTTATATCAATTATTTTTCATGTGGTTGTGCTGTTCGGTATTACCTTCAAATTTCCAATTCCAAAATTTAACAATGCGGTCACACCACTAGAGGTAGTCCTGGTCACTAGTAAATCCACATCAAAACCACACAATGTAAATACGCTGGCACAAGCTAATTTGGATGGCGGTGGCAATACCGACGACAACCGTCGCGCCAAGACACCTTTTCCGCTACCTCCTAAGCATAGGCAATCAATTGACGTAATCAAAGCCAAACAAAAAACGAAGCAACTTGAGCAGGAAGCAAAAAGGCTAATGACCGCGGTCAATAGTAAGAAAAACGTTCATCAATCCAATCCTCGTCTGAAGCAAGCAGAACAAGGAAAGAAAATCCCGAATGCCTCCGACTTGATTCGGCGAAGCCGTGAAATCATTCGCTTAGAGGCACAGATCGCCAAAGACTATGAAGCTTATCAGAAGCGCCCAAGGCGTAAATTCATCGGCGCACGCACGAGGGAATACCGTTTTGCACGCTATGTTGAAGACTGGCGTATCAAGGTGGAACGTATCGGGAACCTGAATTATCCTGAAGCTGCCAAACAGGATAGACTCTATGGAAACTTGCAACTCACCGTTGGCATCATGTCAGACGGCAATCTGGAATCGATTGAAATTAATCGCTCGTCAGGAAAGAAAATTCTGGATGAAGCAGCTATACGTATCGTTAAACTTGCTGGGCAAAATGGATTTGCTCCCTTTCCGCCTGATATCAGTCGAGATACCGACATCCTACATATTACACGTACCTGGTTGTTTATCAGCTCGGATGAGCTGAGGAGCAAATAATTAAAGTAAGTTCCAGATGACCTTTAATTAACACGACCATATTTACCGCTGATCACTACACCTATGCCTGATACCTACGCCGTCATTGGCAATCCTATCGCTCACAGCAAATCACCGCTAATCCATGCCGAGTTCTCAAAACAGACCGGGCAGGACATGTGTTATGAAACCATACTTGCACCACCGGATGGCTTCGCAGCAGCAATAGAGGTCTTTCAGCAGAACGGCGGAAAGGGTATGAACGTAACTGTTCCATTCAAGGTTGAAGCTTACAAAATTTCAACCCGGCTGACTGAACAGGCCACAGCTGCACAAGCAGTTAACACACTAGTGTTCGATGGCAATGAAATTTACGGCGACAACACTGATGGCACTGGACTAATACGCGATATTGTGGCTAATCTAGGCTTCGCTATTACAACCAAGCGGGTACTACTATGTGGTGCAGGTGGTGCTGCTCGCGGCATAATGCTGCCACTGCTGAAGCAAGAACCACGCATGCTAGAAATCTCAAATCGTACCGTACAAAAAGCACACAAATTACGGCAACAATTCTCTTCGTATAAAAACGTTGTGTCTGGTAATTACGCAGATATTGCTGGGAAGGAATTTGACCTTATAATCAACGCTACCTCCGCTAGCCTGATCGATAAACCACTACCATTGCCGCTGGGCACGTTCACCACTGAATCGCTGGCATACGACATAATGTACGGCAATAGGAATACTCCCTTTTTGCAATTCGCTCGACAAGAAGGCGCAACGTATTTGTCTGATGGCGTCGGCATGCTGGTGGAGCAGGCTGCAGAATCGTTCTTCATATGGCGTGGAGTAAGGCCTAAAACGAAGCTATTGATTGAGACGCTAAGTCAAAAGAATTAAAAATTTAAAACGATATGAGAAATACGTGATAAAAGCTCGCATGTATTGGCTCTGGAGAATTTTCCTCTTGCTTTTCTGTGTAGTCTTTTTCTATCAAATATGGATACTCTGCCATATTGTTTATTGGAACTTCTACAACCCATCTACCAGCGCTTTCATGCAGCACCGGCTAGATGTATTACAAAAGAAGAACCTCAATCCCGGAATAAAGTTGCGCAATAAATGGATATCTTACGAACTTATTTCTCCTAATCTAAAGCGCGCCATTATCGCCGCTGAGGACGCCAAGTTTTTAAAACATAAAGGTTTTGATTTTAAGGCAATACAAAGAGCCTATAAGAAAAACCTGGAAAAGGGCAAATTTATTGCAGGTGGCTCCACTATCAGCCAACAACTTGCGAAGAATCTGTTTCTCTCTAATAAGAAAACGCCTTGGCGTAAGATAGAAGAAGCTATCATCACATTGATGCTAGAAAATGTAATGTCCAAACGTCGGATCCTGGAAATTTATTTAAATGTGATTGAATGGGGCAACGGCGTGTTCGGAGCGGAGGCTGCCGCTCGTTACTATTATGATATTTCCACCTCATCCCTATCTGCAAAGCAATCTGCCCGTCTTGCTGCTATGATTCCTAACCCGCGCTTCTACGACCACAATCGCAATACCCCATGGTTGTTGAAAAAAACAGATATCATTCTCAATAGAATGGCCTCTACGCGAATTCCTTGAATATTTATTACTGGTTTTCTCTTCGGCATGGCGCATACTCTCTACCAACCGCTTTTCTTATAATAAATATTCGACGTATCTCTTGATTTTCCTTACAATTCCACAATTTTGTCTTGTCACTGGAACGACTTGCCATGGCCAGAACAAACAATCACGACGACCACGAAACTGAAAACCTGCAACAATACTTGCAGCGAGTGATATATCTACTGAGCAAGCACAAGCTGGTAGAAGGTTTCGTACAAATGCAGGAGATACCACATCATGAATTAGACAACTCTCTGGTGCATAAACAGAATCTGTCAGAACTGCAGAGTCTGCTCGACAAGCTCCACCCCGCGGACATCGCCTATATTCTGGAGGCCCTGCCCCTGGAAGACCGTCTCATGATCTGGGATTTGGTCAAGGCAGAGCGCGACGGTGAAATTCTGTTAGAAACCTCAGATGCAGTACGCGAAACACTTATTGCCACTATGGATAGCGGGGAACTAGTAGCCGCAACAGGGCAACTCGATGCCGACGAGATAGCTGATCTAGCTCCCGATCTGCCACGTTATGTTCTTGATGATCTGTTTCAGACGCTGCCGACGGAGGAACGCGAGCAGTTACGCTCAGCCATGTCCTATCCGGAAGATGCAGTGGGAGCACTGATGGATTTCGATATGGTAACTATCCGTGAGGATGTAACGCTAGAAGTCGTTTTGCGCTACCTGCGCCGCTTAAAGGAGCTGCCCGATCATACTGATCAACTGTTCGTAGTAGATCGGGATGAGAAACTCAAGGGTGTGCTGCCCGTGAATCGTTTACTGGTGAATGATCCTGATGCCGAAGTTTCAGCGGTGATGTCAACAAAAATGGTGAAACTTCACCCGGATGACAAAGCACATCAAGCAACTCATACATTTGAACGTTATAATCTTGTTTCTGCCCCAGCGGTAGATATGGAAGGTAAATTGTTGGGACGTGTTACCGTCAACGCAGTTATGGACTTCATTCGTGAAGAATCGGAAAATGAAGCATTGAATCTAGCCGGCTTGCGCGAAGAAGAAGATTTATTTGCGCCTGTATGGAAAAGTGTAAAGAACCGCTGGATTTGGCTAGCTCTAAATCTAGTGACAGCATTCATTGCTTCCCGTGTGATTGGTGTATTTGAGGGCTCTATTGAAAAACTGGTAGCGCTAGCGGCACTAATGCCAATTATTGCTGGTATCGGTGGCAACTCCGGCAACCAAACCATTACCATGATCGTACGTGCCCTTGCTTTAGGACAACTTAATGTCAACAATGCACGCAAACTATTTGCCAAGGAAATAGGCGTAAGCGCTGTTAACGGTTTAGTTTGTGGCAGTGTAGTCGGATTGTTCGCTTTCTTAATTTACAGCAGCATCCCCCTTAGTTTAGTAATGACTATGGCGATGGCATTAAATTTTCTGCTAGCGGCAGTATTGGGGGTACTAATTCCGCTAACACTTCATAAACTCGGGCGTGACCCAGCTACAGGCTCAAGCGTAATGATCACTGCCATCACCGACAGTGGTGGATTTTTTATTTTCCTGGGGCTTGCTACGATTCTTTTGCTGTAACAGGAAGATTTTGACACGGTATAAAAATTCAAAAAAGAATAACAGGTCTTACAAAAGAACCATCGTTATTCTGTCACTATTTGAGCATTATCTCTGTCTTCTCTCACGCACCAGCTATGGCAAAATTCTTTCGTGAGCGATTAATTGCTCCACAGACTCGCGCTCCCGGATAAGATGAATGTGGTCACCATCTACCATAACCTCGGCAGCGCGCGGACGGCTATTGTAATTGGAACTCATACTCATGCCGTAAGCACCAGCAGACATGACGGCAAGTAGATCCCCTTTAGCCAGAGCAAGCTCACGGTCATGTCCAAGGAAATCTCCAGTTTCACAAACAGGGCCAACTATTTGGTAAGTTTTAATACTATTGCCGTTTATAATAACTGGCAGAATTTCATGGTAAGCATCGTACAAAGCCGGGCGTATCAGGTCATTCATGGCTGCATCTACAATGGCAAAATCTCGATGAGATGTATGTTTGATGTATTCGACACGGGTGAGCAGTAAACCAGCATTCCCCACCAATGAACGTCCAGGCTCTATCAAGATACGCTGGGTACGATGACCAATTTCGGCACACAATGCCGAGACGTAATTCTGAGCCGATGGTGGATTTTCTCTAGAATAACGAATTCCAAGTCCGCCACCTAAATCCAGATGCTCTATTTGGAGTTTTTTCGCTTCCAAGCGATCCAACAAACTAAGCATCTTCCTACAGGCTTCGGAAAACGGAGCAAGTTTAGTTAACTGTGAGCCTATGTGGCAATCCAATCCGATAATGCGAACATTGGTAAATTTTCCACTAGAGGTATAGAGTTTTTCTGCTTCGTTAAAAGAAATGCCAAATTTATTCTCTTTGAGACCGGTAGAAATATAAGGATGAGTTCTTGCATCTACATCTGGGTTAACCCTCAGGCTCACCGGAGCAATCTTATCCATTTCACTCGCTACATGATTCAGTACCCCTAGCTCCGCTTCTGATTCCACGTTGAAGCAGAGTATATTAGCAGCAAGCGCAACTCGTATTTCATCAGAGCGTTTTCCCACACCAGAAAATACTATTTTTTGTGGATCGCCACCTGCTTTGAGAACCCGCTGTAACTCGCCACCAGAGACTATATCAAAGCCACTACCAAGGTCGGCAAATAAATTGAGAATGGCAAGACTTGGATTAGCCTTTACTGCATAACACACCAAGTGATCGCGTTCAGCAAAAGCAGTATCAAATTCCCGATAAGCAGTAGTCAGCGCTGAACGTGAATAAACATAACAGGGTGTATCAAATTCCCTGGAAATACGATCTAGAGGAACTGATTCGACATAAAGCTTATCATCGTGATACTCAAAAGAAGGAAACCCGCTCAATTCTTTTATCCTTCCAACTGAGATTTCTGTAATTCTGATGGCGGATCTTGTGGAAGATAAAGAGGCCCTTTCAGCCCACAGGCTTCCAGCATCAAGATCAACAAAACAGCAGTGCATAGCGTACGCATGGAACAATTGCCTAAATAATAGATGCAAAATACTAACATAAATACAAATCAATAAATGAGCATGAACACACTTGGTAATGTATCAAAGACGCTGCCCTTACCTAAGTCTTCTCAATTCCTTCCGAATCGCTAAATAGTCGGGG
>JAZGCR010000063.1:0-2405 GCA_036477105.1 Nitrosomonadaceae bacterium
CGTGAGGGACTTAAGCATACGCGTGCTTTGACCTTTGTCCTTGACCATGTAGTACAGCGCGGATGCGAGACTAGCAAATATGAAGAGAAAAAATAAGGCAGCAATAATTTTCAAGATTTTTTCTGTACATATAAGTATGGGAACTGGACGAGAGTTTAGCCGAGATTAGAGTACTATCCAATGACTATTTCAGGTTGGCAGTTCAGGGTCAAATTGTGGCCAACAGTTGCCGCTATCTTAGTCATAATAGTTCTGTTGATGCTGGGAAACTGGCAGCTCTCTCGGGCTCAAGAAAAAGAAGTACGTCAGCAGCGGCTAGATCGACTTTCACAGCAACCAGTAATATTGTTGCCTACAACACCAATTAGGCTTGAGGATTATCAGTTTCGCCAGATTGAGGTACATGGAACGTACGTCCCATCACATACGATCTATTTGGATAACAAGATACATCGGGGTGTAGTGGGTTATCAGATCATCACACCAGTTAAGCTAGGCGCAAGCTCTATGCATGTTTTGATTAATCGCGGATGGGTAGCTGCAGGCCGAGACCGTAACCAGTTGCCGAATGTGCCCACTCCGTCTGGCGAAGTAATAGTTTCAGGAATAGCAAACTCGCCGACACAGAGAACTCTGGAACTTTCTGCAGAAACAGTATCAGGACGGGTTTGGGAGAATCTTCATCTGGATCGTTATCGCGAAGCTACGGGACTTACGCTGCAAACGTTGGTAATATTGCAACAGGATGACGTAAAAGATGGGTTGATACGTCAGTGGAGTCGCCCTGATTCGGGAGCAGCCAGGAACTTAGGTTATGCGTTTCAGTGGTTTTCCATGGCGTTAGCGGTATTGATATTATATTTGGTGTTAAGTGTTAAAAGAGATCGCTCCAAGAACACACAAACGTAAACTGCTTCTGTTGATGGGGCTGATGATTGCGCCGATAGCGCTTTCCTATCTGCTCTTTTTCTGGGGGGGAGCACCGTCAGGTAGTGTGAACTATGGAGAGTTGATTGAGGTCAAAGTCCTACCAGATGTTGCTTTGCGCAAAACCGATGGCGTAACATTTAATATTAGCCAGCTACGCGGAAAATGGATAATGCTAGTGGTAGATTCTGGAGAGTGTGATGAATCGTGCCGCAAAAAACTTTACTATATGCGCCAGGTGCGACTAATGCAAAAAACTGAAATGGAGCGCATAGAACGGGTATGGTTGATCGACGACGGTAGAATCCCAGATACTAACATCACGGAAGATTTTAAGGGAACCGTTCTTGTCAATGCAAAAGATAACGAGCTGCTGAAGGCAATCCCGGCAAAAATATCACAGCACGATCATATTTATATGATTGACCCACTAGGAAACTTGATGATGCGTTTTCCTAAGGATGTCGATCCATCGCTGATGGCAAAAGACCTTAAGCGATTGCTTAAGGTTTCACAAATTGGATAAGGGCAGGTCTACCTGCAACGGATCGGGAGATAGATGTTATGGCTACTAGTTTGACCTGGCAACATACAGCGTCGCGCATGCAGCAATTTTATCGGCTAACTAAGCCGAGGGTTGTTTCGCTTATTGTTTTTACTGCAATTATAGGCATGTTTCTTTCCGTACCCGGCGCTGTTCCATTAAACGCTCTAATTTTTGGTACCCTAGGAATCGCTTTGGTCGCAGGTGCAGCCGCAGCGGTAAATTGTTTGGTGGAACAGAAAATCGATGCTGTTATGGCGCGTACGCGTGGCAGGCCCTTGCCAAGGGGGGAGGTCAGTTCTCCAGAAACCATATTTTTCTTGGCAGTGATTGGTGGGGGCGGGCTATTCATGCTTCACCAGTGGGTGAATCCCCTGACCATGTGGCTTACTCTGGTCACATTCGTTGGTTATGCCATTATCTACACAGTGATACTTAAGCCTCTGACGCCACAAAATATTGTCATTGGTGGCGCTTCAGGTGCGATGCCGCCAGTACTCGGATGGACAGCGGCAACAGGAGAAATTTCTGCTGATGCTTTGCTTCTGTTCCTCATAATCTTTGCATGGACTCCGCCCCATTTCTGGTCGCTTGCGCTCTACCGAAAACTGGAATATGCCAAAGTTGACATGCCGATGCTGCCGGTAACCCATGGTGACAAATTTACCCGTTTGCATGTACTACTTTACACTTTGATACTCTGTGCCGTTACGCTGATGCCGTACGCTACCAAAATGAGTGGATTGATTTACCTTGTCAGCGCGATAATTTTGGATGCAGTATTTCTATACTACGCAGTAAAAATCTATCTTGATTACAGCGATCAGCTCGCACGTAAAACATTCCGCTATTCAATCTTTTATCTGACAGCTTTGTTCACTGTATTGCTAGTAGATCATTACGTCCTCTTCTAAGAAACATTATGAAGCGCCTC
>JAZGCR010000064.1:0-11216 GCA_036477105.1 Nitrosomonadaceae bacterium
CCAGGCTAAACGTAAATTAATTCTAGCCTATAAAAAACATAACCTAAAGAACTGGGTGACGCATCTTCATATCTATCGTTTAGCTTAAGAATCCGATCTATAACTACCACAAAACGAATTCTAAAAAATCAAACAAACTACAATTAATCTTTTATGAATCTTATTACACAACTATTACCGCTATCAAATGTTATTGTGGATTTGGAAGCAACCAGTAAGAAACGGGTATTCGAACAGATTGGGTTGTTATTCGAAAACACTTTACATATTGCACGCAGCCAAGTATTTGATAGTCTATTTACCCGAGAAAAACTGGGCTCCACAGGTCTAGGTCAGGGCGTAGCAATCCCACACGGAAGAATCAAGGGCCTGAACAAAGCCACTGCAGCATTTGTCAGAATGAAGGAGTCAATTTTATTTGATGCGCCAGACGGTAAGCCAGTAGACCTGATCTGCATCTTACTGGTACCAGAAAAAGCAACTGACCAGCACTTACAAATATTGAGTGAACTGGCACAAATGTTCAGTGATAAAAGTTTTCGGGAAAGCTTACTAGCAAGCAAAGATGCGGCGGAGACCCATCAGCTCATTTCAAATTGGACGCCTAATGTCCCAAATCAGCATCACGCAACTATTTGATGAGAATCGAGAAAAACTGGGACTGACCTGGAAGGCAGGCAGAGATAATGGTGATAGGCAGGTCTTCGGTGAAACCGTCTCTCAGACTAATCAGGGTGTAATTGGACATCTCAATTTCGTCCATCCCAATTGGATACAAGTATTGAGCAGCGATGAAGCTGACTATCTCAACCAACTTGATCCCATATCATTGCAGCATAATATGCAGCGACTTGCCCAGAGCGGCATGTCATGCATCATTGCCGCGGGAGATGTCTCTATACCGGATTCGCTAAGTGCATTGGCCGACTCCACTCATACTCCCATACTATGTTCAGAACGCTCCAGTTTGGAAGTAATGTGGCTGTTACGTCCCTATCTGTGGCGCATCTTGGCTCCTTCAGACAGCATGCACGGTGTTCTTCTTGATGTGCTAGGAATGGGTGTAATGATTACTGGAGAAAGTGGTGTTGGAAAAAGCGAATTAGCACTGGAATTGGTAAGTCGTGGCCACGGTTTAGTGGCAGACGACGTGGTGGAGTTCCATCGTATATCGCCAGAGACTCTAGAAGGACACTGCCCAGCAATGTTGCGTGATTTTCTTGAGGTTCGCGGACTTGGGATGCTTGACATTCGTACTATTTTTGGCGAGACAGCGGTACGCCGCCGAAAAAATCTGAAACTGATCGTGCATCTGCAAAAATCTAGCAGTGCTGAGTTTAATACGCTTGAACGACTTCCGATTAACAATTTCAATGAAGATATTATGGGCGTAAGCATACGCAAGGTTATTATCCCGGTTGCCGCAGGGCGCAACCTAGCGGTGCTGGTTGAAGCAGCAGTACGTAACTATGTCCTACAATTACGTGGCATGGATAGTACTAAGAATTTTCTCGATCGGCATGAACAAGAGATGGAGAACAAGAAGACTAAATAAAGACACGAAAGGTACAACAAATTTTCAGAACTATGAATCTACGTATTGCCTTACTCTTACTCCTCCGCGCTCTTAAAGAAAAATGCAACTAATCGTCATCAGCGGTCTCGCGGGCTCCGGGAAGAGCATCGCGCTCACTGTACTGGAAGATAGCGGATATTATTGTGTCGATAACCTCCCGGCCAACCTGTTGCGAGAAGTTACCCTTTACTTTAAAAAGTCTGACTATCTACACGTCGCAGTCAGTATCGATGCCCGAAGTCGTAAAACGCTGCCCCTGTTTCCACAGCAGTTAGCTGATTTGAAGCAACAAGAAATTGACATACGCTTGTTATTTCTGGAGGCTAAAACCGATACCTTGGTTAAGCGTTTTTCAGAAACCCGCCGCCGCCATCCTTTAAGCGATGACCACCTTACACTGCTTGAATGTATACAGTTAGAAAGAGAAAAACTGGCAGAGGTCAAAGATCTTGCACACTGCATTGATACTAGCGACTTGAGTGCTAATTCATTGCGCACCTGGGTTAGAGACTTCATTGACCTCGATCGTTCGCGCCTGACACTCCTATTCCAGTCGTTTGGCTTCAAGCATGGCATTCCACTAGATGCTGACATAGTGTTCGATGTGCGCTGCCTGCCCAACCCATACTATGAAGAACAATTGCAATCGTTTACTGGAGTTGATGATGCAGTAATTGAATATCTCTCTGGACACGTCGATGTTAACCGTATGTTCGATGATATAAAACGGTTCATAGATGACTGGTTGCCTTGTTTCATTCGTGATAACAGAAATTACCTAACTGTAGCTATCGGCTGCACTGGTGGACGTCACCGCTCGGTATATTTTGCTGTACGCCTAGCAAAGTATTTTACGAAAAAGAATCAAGTTCTAGTGCGACACCGAGAATTAAGCTTTTAATCAGAACCGTTTATTTTTAATCAGCATCGCCTGTCTCGCCAAAAGAAAGGGATCCTCTAGAGGACTCTTCAAATCATGGTGTTATACTTCAAAATGAGTAGTCGGTTGTTGGATTAATGATGAATACACCACGAACTATTACGCTTGCATTTACCGGCGCATCTGGTATGCCTTACGGTATACGCCTCCTAGAAATGCTTTTGGCTAACGGTAATCACGTTTATCTGCTTTACTCGCAAGCGGCACAGATCGTTGCACAACAGGAAATGAAATTAACGCTATCATCTCGCGCCAAAGAAACAGAAGAATTTTTCAGTCAACGTTTTAAGACCGCAGAAGGTCAATTGCGCGTATTTGGTCGAGAAGAATGGTTTGCGCCAGTGGCCTCTGGCTCTAATCCGGCAAACTCTATGGTGATCTGCCCCTGTACAATGGGGACTCTGGCTGCCGTAGCCGCTGGACTGGGACAGAAACTGATTGAACGCGCAGCAGACGTGATGCTAAAGGAAAATCATAAGCTCATACTGGTGCCTCGTGAAATGCCATTCTCTGCCATCCACCTGGAAAATATGCAAAAACTGGTGCATTGTGGCGCAGTAATCCTGCCCGCCAACCCGGGTTTCTACCATCATCCTAAGAGTGTGCAGGATCTGGTAGATTTCGTCGTGGCAAGAATACTCGATCATCTAGGTGTGGCACATTCCCTTATGCCACGCGGGGGTGAGAAAAATTTGTAAAGCTACTGATCCATACCCAAATAGCATGTATTTTTGATCTAGAAAGGTGCCTCGAGCTAATTCAAAATATTCTCTGATGCACACTTCTCGGTAGAAATTATCACCATTCCCCTAGTGGTTATCCGATAAATTCCTGCCTCGGTCACAATAAAATCTACTACAAAATCATGTGGTCTGTGATGGATGTTGTCTAGCCGTAGAATTTCAAATGCCACACCGATGACTAAAGGACGTGGATTGATCGCAGCAAGTGTACGATCATAATAACCGCCACCATAGCCAAGTCGATAACCTTGCTCATCAAAGCCAAGCATCGGCACTATTATCGCGCTCACCATTACCAATTCAGTATTGTCAGGAATAGGAATATTGTAAGCGTCTATTTTCATTGGAGCTTCTTGCCACCATCTACGAAAACGTAGCAGTTTGGTTTTATCCTCCACTTCTGGTAAAGCAAGGGTCGCACCACGTTCCTGGATAATATTCATCGCTGGACGAGGATCATATTCTCCACGATGGGGCCAGTAAAACCCAACCGTATTCTTCCATAGAATTGGAAATCCGCGCTCCAATGAAGTAGTAATCGCCATACTCCAGTGAAACCGATCATCTTCGGTGACTGCTTCCCTGCGCGCTAGCAACTCGAGACGCTGTTTCTTTCTCCATTCTTGCCATGTATCCATTTTATGAACTTGTTTATTTGTGGGAACAGCTTGAGTTTAAAAGATTTCTTACTGGTGCAGGAATTCCCACCTCCAGCGCTCCATCAAATGATATCCATATTCGTCCACTCTGACTTGTCGCAGAGATTTGTGAAACAACTTGTAAGGATCGTGGATAGATCCGCAACTTGAAATGTGTAAAAGCATGATCTATTGACGGCATATGAGCTAGCAGTTTTGCTTTTATTCCAAAGCGTTGAGTGCAATATAGGAAAATATTCTCATTCGCCGGCATTTCTGGTAAGCACCAGAGTCCGCCCCAGATACCTACCGGTGGACGTCGCTCCAACAAAATCTTACCCCGCCTCATGATCATTAGCATCACCGTCTCTTTTACTAACAATGGCCTACAGGGCCTAGGAATAGGAAGTTTATCTTCTCGATGTTCCTGAAATGCAACACATTCTCGCTGTATCGGACATACAACACATTTTGGTTTGGTACGGGTACAGATGGTTGCTCCAAGGTCCATCAAGGCCTGAGAGTATGCTTCGATATTGCCCTTGACATTATTTTTTGGCAATAACTCTTCAGCTTTTTTCCATAGCCAAGCCTCTGTCTTCTTCTCCCCAGGATAACCCTCCACATTAAAGTAGCGAGCAAGAACGCGCTTAACATTGCCATCTAGTATTGCGCATCGTTTTCCATAAGCAAAAACTTCTATTGCAGCTGCGGTAGAGCGACCTATGCCAGGGAATTGTTGAATCACCTCTATTTTTCGTGGAAATTTACCGTTATGATCGCTAACGATTAAGCGTGCCGTTTTGTGCAAATTTCTTCCGCGCGAGTAGTAGCCTAAGCCACTCCATAAAGCCAAGACCTCGTCAAGGGATGCCAGCGAAAGACTTTTGACGTCCGGAAAACATTGCAGAAACCGTACATAGTATGGGATGACAGTAGCTACCCTAGTTTGCTGTAACATGATCTCAGATAGCCAGATGGTATACGGATCATGCGTATTCTGCCAAGGAAGCTGGTGTCGCCCATGGGCTCTTTGCCAACGAATCAGTTGAGCAGAAAAGTTTAAATGCCACACTTTGAACAAAATTTAGGAGCAACCCAACTGTTCGTAAAATTCAAGTGGGCTAGCATATGTTTGAAATACCTATCCATAATCGGAATTTATGTGGAGCGGGTGAAGGGAATCGAACCCTCGTCGTAAGCTTGGGAAGCTTCTACTCTACCATTGAGCTACACCCGCATGCTAAAATAAACATGGCTTTAGGCTCCTAATTTTAACCGATCTCATACTCTTTTTAAAATGATACAACTCATCATCAACGGTCAGCTACAACACTTTGATGCCACCTTGAGTGTGGCCCAATTACTGGAGAGCATGACACTAAAGAACAAACGTATTGCCATTGAGCGCAACGGCCAAATCGTTCCTCGTAGCGAATTTGGTGAGCAAACGTTGGCGGATGGAGACCAACTTGAAATCGTGATCGCGGTAGGAGGAGGGTAAGTTTCCTCACTGCGGAGGGCTACCGCTCACTGCAAAAAATGACTCATAGGATCTCATGGACACTCTAATTATCTCCGACAAAGCATATTCCTCACGGCTTCTGGTTGGTACAGGAAAATACAAAGATTTCACCCAGACCCGTGAAGCGATTGATGCCAGCGGCGCACAAATCATCACTATTGCAGTCCGACGCACCAACATTGGTCAGAGTCCCGATGAGCCAAACCTGTTAGACCTGCTGCCGCCCTCACAATACACTCTGCTTCCCAATACTGCTGGCTGTTTTACGGCTGATGATGCGGTGCGCACTCTCCTCCTTGCCCGTGAATTGCTTGATGGTCACAGACTGGTAAAACTGGAAGTACTAGGCGACCTAAAAACACTTTATCCCAATATAGTAGAGACCATTAAGGCTGCAAAAATTCTAGTGAAGGAAGGATTTCATTTAATGGTATATACCTCGGATGATCCCATAATCGCCAAGCAACTGGAGGAAATTGGCTGTGTTGCAATAATGCCGTTAGCATCACTGATTGGCTCCGGTATGGGTATCCTAAACCCATGGAACTTACAAATCATTATTAACAATGCGAGGGTTCCAGTAATAGTTGATGCTGGTGTGGGTACGGCTTCCGATGCAACCATTGCCATGGAGCTTGGTTGCGATGGAGTGTTGATGAATACCGCCATTGCTGCTGCGGAAAATCCGGTATTGATGGCTTCTGCTATGAGAAAAGCGGTGGAGGCAGGGCGTGAGGCCTTTCTGGCTGGGCGAATGGCAAAGCAACCATATAACGCAAGCCCTAGTTCACCAATAAACACCATTATTGCCAGCAGTAAAAACAAAGCTGCATGATTTCTTGCCTACTTTTCCCCAAATGGCACAACACCACAATATTCTTCGCAGCTTTGTGCTTCGCCAAGGGCATGTTTCAAATGCCCAGCGCCGCGCCTACGAAACTTTGCTGTCGAATTACGGTATACCGTTTGTGGAAAGCCTGCTTGACTTAGAAAAGATTTTTGGCAGAAACGCACCAAAATATCTTGAAATTGGTTCTGGCATGGGAGAAACTACTGCCGCCATAGCCAAGGCACATCCACAAAACGACTACCTCGCTATCGAAGTTCACACCCCCGGTGTGGGTAGTCTACTGATACAAATCGAAGAACTTGGATTGACTAATTTGCGTGTTATTCAGCACGATGCAGTAGAAGTGTTGAACCGAATGTTGCTGCCAGAGTGCCTCGATGGGGTACATATTTTCTTTCCTGATCCCTGGCCCAAATCGCGCCATCACAAGCGCAGATTAATCCAGCCAGAATTTATCACGCTCTTGTGCGAGCACCTCAAGTTTGGAGGTTATATCCATGTTGCAACCGATTGGGAAAACTACGCCACTCAAATTCTGAAAGTGTTGCGCAATGAACCGCGGCTCGCCAACACTACAAGAGATTACGCCCCACACCCGGAATACCGGACGATAACTAAATTTGAACAACGCGGTTTGCGTTTAGGCCACGACATTTGGGATTTGGTATTCAAGAAAAAATATCTAATTCCAGATTCATTTTATCAGTGATTTTTTATTGGTATCTGCACATGCCCATGGGTATTCTATCCGCCATCACGCTGGATAAATGCGCTCTTTCTTCGATGTTCGTTCATTGCAACCTCATTTTATTTTTCAAATCGAAATAAGCATTTTGTCTATATGTTACTTTTATCTGGCAAGAAAATCTGCAATAAATCATTGAGAAATCGCCTCCCGGTAGAGGTTGGCATAATACATTGATAATCACGCACCATTAGTCCACGCTGCTCCGCTTCGTCAAGTTGCTGCTGGATGGCCGTGATCGGTAGGCCAGTACGCTCCTGAAACATTCCTGTCTCAAATCCCCCAGTGAGCCGCAAGGCGTTCATCAAGAACTCAAACTGCCTGTCCTCACGGCTTACTTCGTGCTGCTCTTGTATCAGCATATCCGGAACGATCATATCCAACGCTGCCTTGACAAGATATTCCCTGGGCTTCTTATAGCGCATTTGCCGCACGATTCTGTCTGCAAAACTGATCTTACTGTGCGCACCTGCACCTATACCAAGATAATCGCCGAACAACCAATAATTCAAATTGTGCCGCGACTTATACCCGAACTGAGCAAATGCTGAAGTTTCATAATTTATATAACTGCTGCTCTCGAGTGTTTGTTCGATCATCAACTGTATTTCTGCTGATAGATCGTCGTCGGGTAGCGGCGGCGGATAGCGATGAAACAACGTATTTGGTTCCAACGTAAGGTGATAGGCGGAAATGTGTTGGACTCCGAAGGCGCATGCGGTCCTGATATCGTTGTGGGCTTCCTCTAGTGTCTGGTTAGGAAGCGCATACATCAAATCAAGGTTAACATTGTCGAAATTCCTCTGCGCGATTTCTACTGCGCGATGTGCCTCCCTGTCATTGTGTATACGTCCAAGCGTTTGAAGGTGTATTGGGTTAAAACTTTGGATGCCAATAGATAAGCGGTTGATTCCAGCAGCTTGGAAATCAGCAAACTTTTGCGCCTCGAATGTGCCAGGATTGGCTTCTAACGAAACTTCGGCATGATGCTCCAGAGGTAGCAATGTCCTAACGGTGGTTAGGATCGTATCTATGGATCGAGCACTGAATAAGCTGGGCGTGCCGCCGCCGAAGAAAACGCTGACTACCCTACGACCCCAAATCTGTGGTAACGCAATTTCTAGATCGCGAGTAAGTCCAGCCACATATTCATCCTCCAGGGCACTGACATCCCCATTGATTTCATGTGAATTGAAATCGCAATAGGGACATTTCTTCAAGCACCACGGAATGTGAATATATAGACTCAATGGTGGAAGCGTTCTCAATCCCAGAGATTGAAAGTTAAGTATGTCGGAAGGTGTAATTATTGCAGCCATAGTAAAATTGATATCCAGCTGGTGAAGAATGCTACCTAGCTTCTACAGAAATCTGCCAGGTTCTTCCGATTACTTTCTAACATAGCTTAATGTATCTTCCCTGATACGCTCAGTCAGCCGTGCTAACGCTTTGCCGCGGTGGCTAATTAGATTCTTTTGTTTTATAGAGAGCTCAGCTGCAGTCTTACCTAGATCTGGGAGAAAAAAATAGGGATCGTAACCAAACCCACTTTCACCACGTGGCTCTAGAACGATCCTACCGTGCCAAATTCCATCGGTAATGATGAGTTGTGGATCATCGGCATGGCGTACCAACACGATAATGCAGTAATAATGGGCATTACGATCAGGCAGGTTTCTTAGCACCTCGATCAGCTTCTGGTTGTTGCGTTCATCTGACTTAGGTTCTCCCGCATAGCGCGCTGAATTGACTCCTGGACTGCCACTCAGGGCATCCACGCAGATTCCGGAATCATCTGCCAGCGCAGGCAATCCAGTGCATTTACTGGCATGGCGTGCCTTGGCAAGAGCGTTTTCTACGAATGTATAGTAAGGCTCTTCTGCTTCGGTGATGTTGAATGCAGACTGAGGTAATACCTGAATTCCTAGGGGCTCAAGCAAATGGCGAAATTCTTGCAGTTTGCCGGAATTGTTGCTGGCGATAACAATTTTCTTCATCTCTGCAAGTTAACTTAGTTTACAGCTAACACCTTTTTTTGAATTGTAATTAGTTCCTGTATACCATTCTGCGCCATATCCAACATATCATTCAACTCCTGCCGACTAAATGAAACACCCTCTGCGGTTCCCTGCACTTCCACTAAACCAAGATTGCCGGTCATAACCACGTTCATATCGGTATCACAGGAAGAATCTTCCAAATAATCTAAATCGAGAACTGGAACACCTTCATAAATACCAGTCGATACGGCGGCAACATGGTCTAGTATCGGCGTGCTTTCTATCAGCTGCTGGTACAATAATCTTTCCACTGCATCATATAGCGCGACAAACGCACCGGTAATGCATGCGGTACGAGTACCGCCGTCTGCCTGAATTACATCGCAATCAATCTGGATAGTTCGTTCTCCAAGTTTCTTCAGATCTACTACTGAACGCAATGCGCGTCCGATAAGACGCTGAATTTCCATAGTACGCCCAGATTGCTTACCTTTGGTAGCTTCACGCTGCATGCGCTCATCAGTAGAGCGTGGCAACATGCCGTACTCAGCAGTTAGCCAACCCTGCCCCCTGCCCTTGAGAAAGGGTGGTACTTTTTCGTTTATACTGGCAGTACACAGCACCTTGGTGTCGCCGCACTCAATTAACACCGCACCTTCTGCGTGCTTAGTGTAATGGCGAGTAATTTTAACGGGGCGAAGCTGGACTGGAGTGCGATTACTAGGGCGCATAGTTGCGAAAACCTTTATGATGGTGTGTAGTCTGACGCGTTTTTTCTATTACCGTATTGAACAATAATCACGACAAGGTTATCAGAAAGATCTGTGAATCAGATTGTATGCCCATAGTGGACATAATTTTCGGTAATGGCACGTGTAAGGATTCATACCCATTATTTTAACGTATTCAGTACTCGTCAGTGGATAAGTTAGCCATGATTTACAGCATGACTGGTTACGCAACAGTTACTAAAGAAGCCCCCTACGGCTCATTGAATTTGGAATTGCGCTCAGTCAATCACCGCTATCTCAACATTCAGTTCCGTCTACCTGACAAATTCCGTTCGCTGGAACCTACAATGCGCGAACTTATGGCCGCTCGATTAAATCGTGGGAAAGTGGATTGCTATTTGAGCTTCTCTCAGCAATCAGGTACTGAAGATATGCAACAGCTTAATTCTGATTTGCTACAAAGATTGCTGGAATTAAACCATACTGTGAGAACAGCTCTCCCAGATGCACATAATCTAGGAGTAGCGGATATTCTACGCTGGCCCGGCATACTGAAAACCGATGTTTTACCTACCGAGGATTTATGCAATCTTTGCAAAGAATTGCTACTAACTGCCCTAGATGAATTTACTACTGCACGCGCCCGTGAAGGCGAGAAACTAAGGGTGCTTCTACTTGAACGCTTGACAAAAATGCGTCGATTGGCAACTAAAGCATCACCGCGTATTCCTGCATTACTGACAGCCTTTCAGGAAAAAATTACAGCCCGGCTGAGTGATGCCATGATAAATTGCGACGATGATCGTATTCGCCAGGAGCTAACACTGTTTGCTAGTAAGATTGATGTTGACGAAGAATTATCTCGCTTGCAGACTCAACTAGACGAAGTTGAACGGATTCTGATCAAAGGCGGAGTAGTTGGTAAACGCCTGGATTTTTTGATGCAAGAACTCAACCGCGAAGCCAATACACTCGGTTCAAAATCAGTGGACGCAGAAGTGTCTACAATTTCCATAGAGCTCAAGGTTTTAATTGAGCAAATGCGTGAGCAGGTGCAAAATATTGAGTAGTATTCCAGACCGAACCAGGTCATCTCACCAAACCAGTTTAGACCGCTAACCATGCGGTTTTTTCATTTCAGACTATTACGTTTCGATTCAGGAAAGTGAAGGCAGAAATATCAGTCGCCGTCCCAATTGATCGTTGATTAAAGAGTGTGGCCCCGAGGATTATTACTTTAAGCGATTAAATATTCTAATGATTTTTCTAGGAAGTAAAAAGCAGCTTTCCCGTGAATTTTCTATTACTAACGCACTCTAAATTATCGGCAGATGTGTATGTGGCGGTAGGCAGGTATATCGGGTAAGAATTTGCTCTAATGAACTAAGTACCAAGACGAATGGCGGTTTTGCCCAGGGCATATACTGCTCCCCCTTGAGCAGTATGGGAACATAGTGGCAGTCTATGT
>JAZGCR010000065.1:0-3548 GCA_036477105.1 Nitrosomonadaceae bacterium
CATCAAGTTGCAATAATTCTAACACCCTAATCTTACGGTTTTCCAGGGTGCCGCCGACGAAAGTTGGTGTGCCACATAGATACCGTCGCGTTGCCCAAAATAAATCTTCTAGCAACTTGCCTTTCCACGTATTCCAAATTTTTGGATTAGTACCCCGAATATCTGCAACTGTGAGTAGATAAAGCGCGATGAGTCGACGCTCATCTCTGACACACGCGGCAAAAGCCGCGATCACTTCCATATCTGACAAGTCCTGCTTTTGTGCCGTAGCTGACATTATCAGATGATTTTCTACCAGCCATGTTACCAGTTCTGTATCCTCAACAGATATTCCATGTTGTGTGCAAAACCGTTTGGCCTCTCTCTTTCCAAGTAATGAATGATCACCGCTTCGCCCTTTAGCAATGTCGTGAAATAGCCCGGCGAGGTAGAGCATCTCCGGTCTATCGAACTCACTTATGAGCTGGCTGCATAGTGGATACTCATGAGCGAACTCAGAAGCCATAAAACGACGCAAATTTCTTACCACCATTAAAATGTGTTCGTCCACAGTATAAACGTGGAATAGATCGTGCTGCATTTGGCCAACAATGCGCCCAAATGCAGGGATGTAGCGTCCTAAAATACCGTAACGGCTCATGAAACGCAGTTCTCGAGTAAGTCCACGAGGCTGACGTAGAATTTCCATAAACAAAGCACAGTTACGCAAGTCGTGCCGGAAAGCAGAATTAATAAAAGGTGTGGAATGCCACAGTGCACGCAGAGTGGTAACGCTGCGTGCTTTTAATTCAGGGTACTGTTGCAGTAATAGCACGCTTTCTAGAACAACGCTTGGATCTTTCCTGAAGATATTTTCGTCTCGTAACTCAAGAAATTCACCTCGTTTCTGAAAGCGCTCATTGATCATAACTGGAATCAAATTCGTATCAGGGAAAATTTCCGCCCGTAAAGTAAGCAGGAGAATGGTATTGATCTGCGTCACCGACTTTGCAGCAAGGTAGTAACGTTGCATTAGCAATTCACCTGCACGGCGCGGTAGCTTATCAGCAATCTTGAATTCCTTAGCGAGCAGCGTCTGATAATCAAACAACAACCTATCTTCACGACGCCCAGCAAGGTAATGTAACCGAATACGCAAGTCTTGCAAGATCGTTTCGTGACGCTTCGCAAGTCGAGCTTCCTGCCGCGTAATGAATCCTCCCTTGACGAGATCTGACCAGGATTTTCCTAGCCCAGCAGCGCGACTGACCCACAGAATATTTTGTAAATCCCGTAGACCGCCAGGACTTTCCTTTAAATTGGGCTCAAGATTGTAAGTCGCTTCGTGATAACGACCATGACGCTGTTGTTGCTCAAGTTGTTTGGCACTGAAAAATTCACGTGGGTTGAGCGTAGCCTTCATCGTGTGTGAAAACACACTGAATAATTGTCTACTCCCTGCAAGTCGGCGCGCTTCTAGTAGACTGGTCTGTACCGTGATATCCTTATCTGACTCCTCTACGCATTCGGCTAGTGTACGGACACTATGGCCCACTTCTAACCCCATATCCCACAACAAGCCCACCCATTTCTCCAACCTCGAGTTAGTGACGTCATCCACAGCATCCGCATTGTTTCCCTTGGCGGGAAGCAATACTAGCAGGTCTATATCCGAACCAGGGAAAAGATGGCCACGCCCATAGCCACCCACTGCCAACAGGGTGATCGAGTTGGAAAGCGCCATTTCCTTCCATATCTGACGCAGCAGACTATCTACTAGTCGGCAATAACCACGTAGCAATGCTGCACCGTTCGCACTCTTGCTATACTGTCGGTGTAATATCTCACGGCCTTGTAGTAGTACCTTCTTTCCGACTGTAGCACTTAACGGACTTGGCAAAGATCTTACAACAGTATCCATCATGAAAATCAGAAACGAAATACGGGTTTTGGTGGTGCCCCAGCAGACAGTGTCAGCACTTCATATCCAGTCTCAGTGACCAACACTGTATGTTCCCACTGCGCCGACAAGCTATGATCTTTAGTGACTATAGTCCAGCCATCAGCCATTTGCCGAATGGACGCCTTACCTGAATTGATCATAGGCTCTACAGTGAAAATCATCCCTGTCTTAAGTTGCAATCCGGTTCCTATATGGCCATAGTGAAGAACTTGTGGATCTTCATGAAATTTAGTGCCGATGCCATGGCCGCAGAACTCTTTTACCACGCTACATCCTAAACTTTCAGCAAAGCTCTGAATGGCGTAACCGATGTCGCCTAGATACTTCTCTGGTTTGATTTCTTCGATTCCGCACCACATAGATTCGTAAGTAATCTCGCACAAACGCCTAGCTTGGATTGGTGGCTCTCCCACGTAGTACATGCGACTTGTATCGCCATGATAGCTATCCTTGATGACAGTTACGTCAATGTTGATGATATCGCCGGCTTTCAGTTTTTTTTCACCTGGCACACCGTGACACACTTGGTGATTAACCGAAGTACAAATGGATTTTGGGTAAGGTGAGTATCCCGGTGGCGCATAATTAAGAGGTGCAGGAATAGTATTTTGCACATTTAACATATAATCATGACACTGTGCATCAAGCTCACCGGTAGTAACTCCCGGCTTGACAAAAGATGTAATGAAATCTAATACTTCTGAAGCAAGTTTTCCTGCAATCCGCATTTTTTCTATTTCTAGTGGGGATTTGAGATATACCGTCATAGTGGTTCCCAGTTAAAGAATAGACATCGTGCATGATGAGGATAGTAACGCGGTATTGCAAGTTTCGCTCATGCATAGTGGATAGATCGAAATATAGGATTGGCCTGCTTATTTTTTAATAATTCCAAACTATCTATCAAACAAGTCACACCTGATTGCTTTCAGCGTACTGCCAACGAACCTCTGTTTAAGATTAAGTATTTCCTTAAAAACGTCTTTCATCGGCTCGCAAATTACGATACCATCAGTTTCAGGTTACATTCACCGATAGTCACTGACTCAACCCCTTTTCCCCACAGTTCTACAGGAAATTTTCAGGTGTCTTCTTCACTACAAAAAATTACCATAAAGATAACATTATTCCACTCGGTGTCATCCTGGACAAGGAAATATCTGGTCATTCATTGCCTAATTTCTTCAATTCCTTGATTCTTACTTAAGCATCATGCTGATTCTAAATGGTGGAATGTACACCCACTAATGCGTAGTGGCGTTATAGACTGTATGTTGACTCAAATTCTCGCTTGGCGATGGCCACCTGCGCACGCTGTAAATCAGCGCCAAGAAAGTTTCCCCATTCCAGACAAGCTGCAGGTGTAGGTGTAGGCACAGGCGTTGGTAGCAACTTGATTTTTTCTGGCTGAAGCTCTGGTGACAACTGTGTACTACTATTGAAATCGGAACCAAACTGGATGTAGAGAACAAAAACCAAGTTAACAACTAACAACAGAAAAAATAATGCTTTCATTGTTGATGGTTTATTGTTGTTAACAAGCTCTAGCCTTGTTAGAATGCTCTGCTAATCGAATTAACGCCATTTTTCTTGGAGCTCCAGAAAT
>JAZGCR010000066.1:0-4051 GCA_036477105.1 Nitrosomonadaceae bacterium
CACTTTGCGCTGTAACGGATGATCCATCACACCAAGGTAGGAATTTGGGATAATCCTCAACTGCGTCTACCAGTGCAAACATCCGACTTGCTGAGTGATTAACTAGAACTGATTTTTCGATTTCAGCCATGGAAGAAGCTGTTCGGCGCCGATGAGATAGTGTAGAAATCTGTTAAAATACACCAAACCCACGCGAAATTCACTCGTTTTCGTTTCCCACATGAGTATTGTTCAGAATAAAAAGGCTTTTCACGATTATTTTATCGAGGAAAAATATGAAACGGGTGTGGTTTTCGAAGGTTGGGAAGTCAAGGCAATTCGAGCTGGGCGAGTTCAGGTAAAAGAAGCCTACGTTATTGTCCGTAAAAGTGAGTTGTATCTCATAGGTTGCCATATCAGTCCCCTATCAACTGCGTCCACCCATATCAATCCAGATCCGATACGCACCCGCAAGTTGTTATTGCATGCTGAGGAAATTAAACGACTTATTGGTAAGGCGGAGCGTGCTGGTTACACCCTGGTGCCTTTAGATATGCACTATAAGGCTGGCAAGATCAAGCTTGAAATTGGCTTGGCTAAAGGCAAGAAACAGCACGATAAGCGCGAATCCGAGAAGCAGAAAGAATGGGTGCGCGACCGGCAACGTCTGTTGCGGACGAAATAACCCCTGAAATCGCAATGCAAAAACCCATCGCTATTTGGTTGCTAGTTTGCTGCGCTCTAGTGTTTGCTATGGTGGTGGTCGGCGGCGTCACGCGACTTACCGATTCCGGACTTTCCATAGTCGAATGGAAGCCCATTGTTGGCACTATTCCTCCCCTTAGTGAGAGTGATTGGGAGGAAATTTTCGAGAAATACCATAAGACGCCCCAGTATAAAAAAGTCAATCAAGGTATGAGCTCAGATGAGTTCAAAGACATATTTTGGTGGGAATATTTCCACCGGTTACTAGGGCGCATTATTGGATTGGTATTTTTTATCCCATTCCTGTATTTTTTTGTGCGGAAGAGAATTGACCGGCCATTGGGTCTAAAGCTGGCTGGGATTTTTCTGCTGGGTGGACTACAAGGGGTGATGGGTTGGTATATGGTGAAAAGTGGATTGGTAGATAATCCCCGTGTTAGTCAGTATCGTTTGACTGCCCATTTGAGCCTGGCATTTGTTATTTATGCCGCGATGTTTCATGTGGCACTGGGACTGCTCTTTCCTACTGGCACATTGCATAAGGATAACAGGCTTCACAGTTTGTACCGTTTCTCTCAGGTGCTTATCGGGTTAATTTTTCTCATGGTTTTATCAGGAGGCTTCGTTGCTGGTATTCGTGCTGGGCTGGCTTACAACACTTTCCCCTTAATGAATGGCCACTTCATACCACCGGAGATATTCATGCTGGAACCATGGTATCGCAATTTCTTTGACAATATGGCGACGGTGCAATTTGATCATCGTATGATTGCTTGGATTTTAGCGATTCTGGTTCCGATTTTTTGGTTTAAATCTCAACAGCTCGCACTACCTAGTTCGACTCATCTTGCTTGTAATTTACTTCTATTCATGTTGATAGTGCAGATCAGCCTCGGAATTGCTACTCTACTAATGCTTGTTCCCCTGCCACTAGCTGCAGCTCACCAGGCTGGCGCAATGTTATTGTTTACAGCTGCTCTTTGGGTAAATCACAAATTGCGAAAGGCATAATCAGACATAAATTGAGTTCGCCCAGGTTTAAAATAAACGTCATGCCTAATTCACTCGATCAAATCATCCGTCCAGAAATTCTCGATCTTTCCGCTTATCACGTGCAGCCCTCAATCGGCATGGTAAAACTGGATGCGATGGAAAATCCTTATTCTCTACCCAAGGATATGCGTATTGAAATTGCACGACTAACGGCAGATCTGCCAACCAATCGTTATCCCGATACGAGTGCTGCTTCACTCAAGGCTGCATTGCGGGAAGCAATGAGGGTTCCTGTCGGGATGGATATCATGCTGGGTAACGGTTCAGATGAGATCATTCAGATTGTCTCCCTAGCCGTGGCTAGACCGGGCGCGGTGTTGATGAGTGTTGAGCCTGCATTCGTGATGTTCCGCATGATCGCTACTTTTGCCAGGATGGAGTATAGGGGCATTTCGCTAAAAGCTGACTTCTCACTTGACCTAGATGCGATGCTCACTTCCATCGCTAAGTATCAGCCAGCAGTGATTTTCATCGCTTATCCTAATAATCCCACAGGCAATTTGTTTGACGCCGAAGCTGTCTCGCGTATTATTGAAGTTGCCCCTGGTGTGGTGGTAGTGGATGAGGCCTACCACGCTTTCGCAGATGCAAGCTTTATGAGGAGACTGACGCAACATCCTAACCTGCTATTAATGCGCACGCTCTCTAAATTGGGACTTGCAGGTTTAAGGTTGGGGTTGCTGATAGGTAGGCCAGAATGGTTAACACAGTTGGAAAAACTTCGTTTGCCGTATAATGTAGGTGTAATGACCCAGCTGGTTGTTGAGAAAGTATTACAGCGTCCTGACATCCTGCAGCAACAGGCGGCTGCAATCAAAGCTGAACGAGTAATAATGAGTGAATGTTTGAAGACGCTGGATGGGGTTGAGGTTTTTCCAACGGACGCAAACTTTATTTTATTGCGCGTGAATGAAGCGGGTCAGGTGTTTCTGGAACTCAAAAAGCGCGGTGTATTAATTAAAAACCTTGATGGTTCACACCCCTTGCTGAGGAACTGCTTGCGTGTGACGATAGGAACGCCTTATGAGAATGCACAGTTTTTGGAGGCGCTGCAAGCATCGATCAAGAAACCGAATAACTGATTTTTTTACCTTTATCCATTAAATTTTCTCATGCGCCAGTCTCAAGTTATCCGTAATACGTTGGAAACCCAGATCAGTGTCGATCTCAATCTGGATGGAACCGGCAAGGCGGTGCTGGATACTGGCGTGCCATTTCTCGACCATATGCTAGATCAGGTAGCGCGCCATGGCATGATTGATCTGAAGATTGTCGCCAAGGGGGACTTGCACATTGATGCCCATCATACGGTAGAGGATATCGGCATTACCCTGGGCCAGGCATTCACACAAGCTATCGGTGACAAGAAGGGTTTGCGTCGTTATGGTCACGCTTACGTGCCTTTGGACGAGGCGTTGTCACGGGTGGTAGTGGACTTTTCTGGGCGTCCTAGCATGGAATTTAACATCATATTCGTGCGTGCTCGCATTGGTGAATTTGACGTGGACTTGGTGAACCAGTTTTTCCAGGGCTTTGTTAATCATGCCATGGTGACGTTGCACATTGACAACCTGTCTGGTGATAATGCTCATCACCAGGCGGAAACCGCCTTTAAGGCATTTGGTCGAGCATTACGTATGGCGATGGAACTTGATCCCCGTGCAATTGACGTAATCCCATCCACTAAAGGTTCTTTGTAGACGTCCTTAATTCTTTTCGCAACATGACTGACATTGCAATCGTCGATTATGGTATGGGCAATTTACGCTCGGTGTCTAAAGCCTTGGAGCATGTGGCTCCTAACGCCTCCATTGTTGTCACCAGCGACCCGGCAGTGGTACGGAAGGCAGCGCGTGTAGTGTTCCCCGGTCAAGGTGCAATGCCTAACTGTATGAAAGAAATGGATTCGCGTGGATTACGTGGCGCAGTGTTGGAAGCTGCTGCCAGTAAACCATTTCTCGGAATTTGTATTGGTCTGCAGATGTTGTTTGAGGTGAGCGAGGAGGGTAACGTAAAAGGTTTGGGTATTTTACCAGGCAAGGTAATACGATTTCCTAATCTGTCTATGGTGGATACCAGTGGGCAAAAACTCAAAGTTCCGCACATGGGCTGGAATCAAGTACATCAATCAGCCGAACATCCAATGTGGAAAGGTATTGCCAAGGATGCACGCTTTTATTTCGTGCACAGTTATTTTGTTGAAACTGCTGATCCGGAGCCGGTGGCAGCCTACAGTTTTTATCCTTTTCCATTTACTTGTGCGGTGGCAAGGGATAATATTTTCGCTGTTCAGTTCCATCCGGAAAAAAGTGAT
>JAZGCR010000067.1:0-9360 GCA_036477105.1 Nitrosomonadaceae bacterium
CACTGCGCGCATTTGCTCGCCATCACGCAGATGCAAATGCCAATCATCGGGGCGAGTAAGAGTCAGTGTGGTCAAGATCGTATATGTCGTAATCGTTTTATTGCGAAATAGAATTGTACTCTAGCAGGGTGTTAGATTATAGACTTGGAATGTCTGCATAGATTGCAAACTTATTGTTCATTAACCCAGGACATCATTAACTGATTCGCCCCTCTCGGATACCGATAAGATCGGACCGACTTTGTACTGAAATTAGAAATGGTTGCTTTATTTTATTACTTGGGAAAACCCTTCCTTGACGAAGAAGGCAGGTCTGACTACCATTGCTGCCAGAGGTTCATCATTGGAAGCAAGAATGTTAGAAGCAAAAACTTATGGTTATGAAGACTTAGCTCCGGAGTTACAAACTTCAGGTTGGCTCAACACGCCGCAAGCAATCACACTTGCTTCATTACGCGGCAAAGTAATCGTGCTCCATTCTTTCCAAATGCTCTGTCCAGGTTGCGTACAAGTCGGTATTCCACAGGCACAAAAGATATACGAGGAATTCGACCCAAAAAAGGTTGCAGTGATCGGTCTACATACCGTCTTTGAACATCATTCTGTGATGGGTCGTAACGCGCTTGAAGTATTTGTTCACGAATATCGACTCCGCTTTCCGATCGGTATCGATAAGTACGATGATCAGCAGCAAAGACTGCCGTTAACTATGCGCGCATATCAAATGCAGGGAACCCCAACCCTCATTCTGATCGATAAAGCTGGTCAACTGCGTTTACATAAGTTTGGTCATATAAGCGACCTAATGCTTGGACTCTCGATTGGAACGTTACTTTCTGAAAAAATTGTATCCACAGAAACATCCGCAGCAACACAAATCAATGATGTTAATTGTGATGAAAGTGGGTGTAGTGTCTGAGTTAAAAATACCTAAAATTTTAAGATTCGATAAGTGAATATGAGAATTCAATTTGGTTTCTACCCGAGGAACAACTTATACGCTGGATTCTTACTCTCATCCCAATAACGGTAGCCGAGCTGATCGAGGAACGCTTTGAAATCAGTCTGCTCTCCAGACGGTACACCCATACCGACTAGTACACGACCGTAATCAGTACCATGATTGCGGTAGTGAAATAAGGTGATGTTCCAGTTATGGCTCATACTATTTAGAAATTTCATCAGCGCACCGGGGCGATCAGGAAACTCAAAGCGATAAAGAATTTCATTTTTAACTCCGCTAGCACGTCCCCCGACCAGATGGCGTACATGTAGTTTTGCCATTTCATTATCGCTAAAATCTTCAGTACGCAAGCCGCTTTTTTCTAGGCTCTTGATCAACTTTTCTGCCTCATTACGGTTGTGCACTGATACACCGACAAATACATGCGCTTCTTTCGGATCAGCATAGCGGTAGTTGAATTCGGTAATGCTTTTCGTTCCTAGCATGGCACAAAACTTTTTGAAGCTACCGGGTTTCTCGGGGATAGTCACGGACATCACCGCTTCACGCTGCTCACCTAATTCTGCTCGTTCAGAAACATGTCGAAGGCGATCGAAATTCATGTTGGCGCCAGAAGAGACCGCCACAAAAGTTTTATCGCGAATTTTTTCTCGATTAGCGTATACCTTGGCACCAGCAACGGAAAGTGCCCCTGCTGGCTCCAAGATGATGCGCGTGTCTTCAAATACATCCTTAATTGCAGCACAGATGGCATCGGTGTCAACCAGTACGATTTCATCTACTAATTCGCGACACAGACGGAAGGTCTCTTTACCCACTTGCTTAATCGCTACACCATCAGCGAATAGCCCCACTTGAGTAAGTTTGACGCGACGCCCTTGTTTTAGTGATCGGTACATGGCATCCGAATCGACAGGCTCTACACCAATGATCTTTATTTCCGGGTACAATCTTTTTACATAAGAAGCGATACCGGAAATAAGTCCTCCACCACCTACTGGCACAAATACAGCATGGATAGGTCCAGTGTGCTGACGTAGGATTTCCATCCCTATAGTACCCTGCCCGGCAATAACGTCTGGATCGTCATATGGATGAACGAAGGTTGCTCGCTTCTGCGTTGAAAGTTTCAGTGCACGAGCATAGGCCTCATCATAGGAATCCCCGTGAAGAAGCACGGTTGCACCATAAGCCTTAACTGCTTGCATCTTAATTTGTGGCGTAGTGACGGGCATTACGATTGTGGCTCGACAATTTAGTCGCTGTGCCACTAATGCCACTCCCTGTGCATGATTACCCGCAGAAGCCGTCACTACGCCACGTTTAAGTATCTCGGGAGAAAGCTTGATCATTTTGTTATAGGCTCCACGCAGCTTAAATGAGAACACCTGCTGCATGTCCTCACGCTTCAGTAGTAACCGATTGTTCATGCGCTCAGACAAGCTGGGTGCAAATTCTAATGGACTTTCTACCGCTACATCATAAACTTGGGCAGTAAGAATTCTTTCTAGATAATCGTTTTTCATTTATGCGTAAATTTAAAGAATCATAAACTGTAAAGAATTTTAGCATGCTAGGAGACGTACTTAGTATACGGGTTAATTGTTAAAATCTGCAGATAGAGCTATTCTAAAGACTGATATATATTATTTATGCACGGGGACACTATGACCCAGACACAGGATGAACAAAAACGTGCGGTTGCGCAGGCTGCCATCCAACACGTTCCCATTGGTAGTATCGTAGGCGTAGGAACTGGCTCCACTGCGAATTATTTTATAGACGAACTGGCCAAGATCAAGCATAAAATTGAAGGTGCGGTAGCAAGTTCTGAGAACACGGCCCAGCGACTCAAAGGCCACCACATTGAAGTGCTGGATCTGAATAGCGTCGATGAGCTACCTGTGTATATAGACGGGGCGGATGAAATTACCGAGCACCTTCATATGATAAAGGGTGGAGGAGGGGCGTTAACACGAGAGAAAATTATTGCTGCAACAGCAAAAAAATTCGTTTGCGTTGCCGATCAGAGTAAACTAGTAAAGGTACTTGGCACATTCCCGATACCAGTGGAAGTTATCCCGATGGCGCGCAGTTACGTTGCACGTACGATAGTACAGCTAGGTGGACATCCTGTTCTACGTCAAGGGTTTATTACTGATAATGGAAACGTGATTCTAGATATACATGGTTTGCAAATTCTGAATCCGGCTGAGCTGGAGACGAATCTCAACCAAATAACTGGCATTGTAACAAACGGTTTATTCGCAAGGCGAGGTGCCGATGTGTTGCTACTGGGCACCGACAACGGTATTCATACGATGGATATCTAATTCGAGCAATAATAAAATTGTCACAATCTACACATATTATAAATATAATTTTTTCTGAGCAGTCTAAAGGTGTGAAATGGTAAGTAGAGAACACATATCCAAACAATTTGATGCCGATCTTGAGTCGCTGCGAATGAGTGTACTGCAGATGGGCGGATTGGTTGAAGAGCAGATCGAGCATGCAGTCAAGGCACTTACCACTGCTAATAAAGATTTGATTGAGCAGGTTGTGGCTGATGATTACCGTGTTAATGATATGGAAGTATCGATTGATGAAATTTGCAGCCAAATCATTGCACGCCGACAACCCACTGCTAGTGATTTACGCATGATCATAATGGTAATCAAGATTATTACCGATCTTGAGCGTATGGGAGATGAGGCAGCAAAGATTGCACGTATGGCAAAACTAATATATGCCGATGACCGAATACATAAGCCGCGCTTTATCGAGATTAGACATGTCGCCAATATCGCAATGGAAATGCTGCGAAAATCTCTGGATGCTTTCGCTCGTCTTGATGTAGCAGAAGCAGCTCAGGTTGCTCGTCAAGACGAACTTGTAGACGAAGAGTTCCGTTCCATAATTCGACAGCTCATCACTTTAATGATGGAAGATCCACGCAATATTTCTTCTTCGATAGAGATTCTGTTTGCAGCAAAAGCCATTGAGCGCATAGGTGATCACGCAAAGAACATGTCTGAATATGTGATCTACCTGGTCAAGGGAAAAGATGTACGTCATGTGGGTATCGAGGAGATCGAGCGTGAGGCTCAGAAATAAGTGGTCTAGACGCTACTGCAAATCTGCTAGAACCATGTCTGAATACTTTAATCATATTGCTGTTGATCCTGGTTCTAACAGCTTTCGTATACACAATTTTATGGACGGTAGAAAAAAAATATACTTTTTTGCGCTTGATTGCATAAAATAAACGACTTACAGTTTGAGTGGACATCGAAGTAATTACGTTCTGACAAAGTGCAGATCAGAGAGCTTGATATAAACCAAATTTCTGATATATAACCTGGTTGACACTATAGTGGATAAATCATTCGCTTTCTATATGCACTAGTAAAACTTCGTAGGCAGAGTTAATATGGGACGTAATTCACTTTTAAGCACACTTAAGAAACAGTAACGAGGTAATTTTGACCACCACAATTCCAATAGGATCACGCGATTACGAAAATACACGGATTGTAGAGCGTCCTGATGGTTTCTATTGGCATAATGAAAATGAAAGCGACAAGGTGTTTGGTCCCTTTGCCACCCTACTTGAGGCCATTCAAGACATGGAATACAACGCTGATTCAGATTTCGAACCTGGTGAAACCCTAGAGCAGGCAGAAGAAGAGATCGGTGTATCTGGTTGGATCGATCATGAGACAGGGGAGCCAGGTGAAGAATCACCCCACCTTGAAGATTGATTTAATTATTATTGGTCCAGCACGATTTGTTTGAAGTACGACGTACTTTTGAAAGAATCTTGAATGTAAACCCAGAACCAGATCTGCCGACAAAAGCTACAACAGCAAAAACTGGATGATATCAGACCGGTTTCTTGGCAAACTGTGAACCAATATGCCCCATGCCCTACACTGTTGATTCGGCTTGAAACAGCTTACCTTCAACAAGTATAGAGACTAATCTGTAGCTCAGATGGGCTTTATCGGTAGATGCTGGGTGGCACCAATCCGTGATCAGTCTCACTTTTTTTGCTTGAAATTTTCATGAGCTACCGCGAAGAACAAGACAGTATGGGCATGGTGAAAGTGCCTGCCACAGCACTGTGGGGAGCACAAACACAACGTTCTCTACAAAACTTCAAAATCTCGAACGAGAGTATGCCATCCGCGCTACTACATGCGCTTGCCTTGGTAAAACGTGTTACTGCAAAAGTAAATCACGATTTGGGCTTGCTCAATAAGGCTAGTACTACTGCAATCATCCAAGCTGCTGATGAAGTAATCGAGGGCCTCCATGAAACCGAGTTCCCATTAATAGTATGGCAGACCGGATCTGGCACGCAAACAAACATGAATATGAATGAGGTACTAGCAAACCGCGCCTCCGAACTACTTGGTGGCGAGCGCGGCACGGCACGCAAGATCCACCCCAACGATGACGTAAATAAGGGACAATCGTCTAACGACGTGTTTCCAACAGCAATGCACGTAGCAGCAATGCAAACTATTGATCATCAACTGAAACCTGCTATTCGTGCGTTACGTCAAACACTTGCTACCAAGGTAAAAGAATTCTCTAGCATCATCAAAATCGGGCGCACCCATTTGCAAGATGCGACGCCACTTACTCTGGGACAGGAATTCTCGGGTTATGTTTCGCAACTTGACCACGGAATGAGTCACCTAGAGTCATCTCTCCCACATGTGTGTGAGCTGGCACTAGGCGGCACAGCTGTAGGTACCGGTCTAAATACTCATATTGAATTCTCCGCACGGACGGCTGCAGAATTGGCAAAGTTAACCGGCCTACCGTTCACCACCTCACCTAATAAATTCGAGGCACTGGCTGCAAATGATGCACTAGTCAATGCACATGGTGCACTGAAAGCCCTTGCTGTATCTTTGATAAAAATTGCAAATGATATTCGCTGGCTCGCTTCTGGACCTCGCTGCGGTATCGGTGAACTGAGAATCCCGGAGAACGAACCGGGTAGTTCCATAATGCCGGGCAAGGTCAACCCCACTCAATCAGAGGCGATGATCATGCTATGTTGCCAAGTAATGGGTAACGATGTAACTATCAATATGGGTGGAGCGATGGGAAATTTTGAGCTCAACGTGATGAGACCACTCATAATCCACAATTTCCTACAAAGTGTCCGCCTGCTCTCAGATGGCGCAATGAGCTTCAATGACAATTGTGCAGCAGGAATAACAGCTAATGTTGAGCATATTAACAAGGTAATGAGCAATTCACTAATGCTGGTAACAGCCCTCAATCCCTATATTGGGTACGACAAAGCGGCTGAAATTGCCAAAAAAGCATACCTCGAAGGCACAACGTTAAAAGAAGCAGCGATTGCATCAGGTCATGTCACGGCAGAGCAATTCGATGTATGGATAAGGCCAGAGGATATGGTAAAAAGTAAGTAGAAAAGTATTAAAATCCGATACACTTAAATTTCTCAGTTGCTCGTACCAGTCCCATCCGAATCCCCAAATCCCATGCTAAATGACCAGCATTGTAGAGTACTATGCCGTGCGCTGGGCTATGCGCAGTGCAACTTACCAGCGATGAGCGGGTAACGACCCAGCACCTACCCACCATTGAGAAATACTAGTAACACACCTTCATTTTCACCAGGCAGATCCCAATACATTGTAAGCAAACTATCGAGTAACAATAGACCACTAGCGTAAGGTGCTATTTCTAGAAATGCTCGGTAAAAAAATTGTCTTTCTTGACTACCTAAGGTTTGCAAGTGACCATAGTTTAATAACGTCAGGATAATGAAATTGAGAAACAAATGACCGTGAACTTGAATTTTATGTGTACACTGATTCTGTTATATTGCATATTCTGATGTACTACACCAGCATACTTGGGAACGAGACAATGCGTCATACACTGAAAAAAACAAGAAACCTCCATGTTAATCGCCGAAATTGAGATACTTATGAACGAACGCCAGAACCTGCTCAAAACAACCGGTGCGGCAGCAGTGTTCATCGCCAATCTGGACTGTAAAAAGTTGCCGGAAGGAACCTACGAAGCAGCTGAGATGCTGTCCAACTACCTAAATGACCTCCCTGAGGATACCTTGCGCGAAGCACTAGAAAAGGTAAAAGCAGTATTGACCCCCGGCGAATGAAATTAAGATGGCGAGATTGGCTACGACGCCATCATGCCCCATTACCACCTAAAGTTGGTCTTATTCTTACTGGTGGGGGTGCCCGCGCCGCCTATCAAGTTGGCGTACTACGTGCAGTTGCTACAATGTTGCCGGAAGGCGCGCGCAATCCCTTTCCCGTGATTTGTGGTACCTCTGCCGGCGCAATAAACGCGGCGAGTCTCGCAGTTTCAGCCAGAAATTTCCACGAGGGTGTACGACAACTGGTGGAGGTGTGGGGAAATTTTCATGTCAACCAGGTTTATCGCTCTGATCCCTTTTGCATGTTGTACAATAGCGTACGTGTACTATTTTCGATGTTGTTGAATAAGCATGGTGCAATTTCTCTACTGGATGATTCACCACTGACAAAATTACTTGGGCATAGATTGCCTCTTCGCGGTATTCAGAAGAGTATTAAGTCGGGTGCTTTACATGCTTTAGGTATTACTGCGTGGGGCTATACCTCTGGCCAGTCAGTCACATTTTATCAAGGCGCGGAAGACATAACACCTTGGGACCGAAAACGCCGAGTCGGCATCTCAACGAATATTGGCGTTGAGCACCTGGCAGCATCTTCTGCCATTCCTTTTCTTTTTCCTGCAATGAGAATAAATCGTGAATATTTTGGAGATGGTTCCATGCGCCAGCTCGCCCCTATCAGCCCGGCGCTACATCTGGGTGCAGAGCGAATACTTGTGATAGGCGCACACGATACGCTAAATGAGCGACCTGATCGCGTTAAGATAGCTAGTTACCCACCAATGGCTCAGATTGCCGGGCACGTCATGGACAGCATTTTTCTTGATAGTCTAGATGTCGACTTAGAACGCCTGCAACGTATCAACGAAATTATCCAATTAATCCCTAGGGAAACATTGGAAAATAACAGCATGCAGTTACGTCCAATAGAGACAATGGTAATTTCCCCGAGCAAGGAAATAAATAAGATCGCAGAACAGTATGCACATACTCTGCCGCTCACTATGCGTTTAGCGTACCGTGCTATTGGTGCAATGGGACGCGATGGCTCCACGCTATTAAGTTATTTGCTGTTTGAAAAACCATTCTGCCAAGCGTTAATCAAACTAGGGTACCAAGACACGATGTTGCGCAAGAATGAAATTCTACAGTTTATTGGAGCTGACGCTGAGGACAGAAAGGACGCTGGCACATAGCAGATGTAACAATTAAGTCATCAATAAAGACAAATATGCTTTCGCTCCCTTACAAAATTTACATTTTTAGAAATTGATAAATGGACATCGCTGACACACAATTCTGGGTCGCAGTATTGCAAATTATAGCGATCGATATTGTGCTCGGTGGCGACAATGCGATTGTGATCGCACTTGCTTGCCGGCGATTGCCGCAGAAACAGCGTAACCAGGGTATTTTCTGGGGAGTGTTTGGTGCCATCGGTCTACGTGTAATCCTAATTTATTTCGCGCTCTCCCTTCTGATGATTGCATACCTTAAAATCATCGGTGCGCTGCTACTGATATGGATTGGGATCAAACTTCTTCAGCCTGAACCTGAAGACGGCGAACATGAAATAACCGCCAGAACTACATTGCTGGGTGCAATCAAGACCATCATTATTGCTGATGCTGTAATGAGCTTTGACAATGTCATCGCCATCGCCGGCGCGGCCAAAGACAGCATCGGTTTGGTAGTTTTCGGTCTGGTAATAAGTGTGCCCATTATTGTCTGGAGCAGCAAGTTAGTAATGAAACTAATGGATCGTTTTCCTATCGTTATCACCATTGGTGCCGGACTGCTCGGCTGGATTGCTGGTGATATGATGATAACCGATACAGTTACCAAGGAATGGGTTAATGTCAACGCGGCTTTTTTGCACTGGCTGTCCCCAGTTTGTAGTGCACTTGTAATAATAATGATTGGTAAATGGTTAGCGGCCAGGACTTTAAGAAAGAAAACACCTATGGTTGACTTAGCCAATGACACTGATAAGCCATTACTGCCACCACAAGCATAACTGCCATATCATGTGGGAGTATCATGCTGGAATCCTTGTTACCAGTGGATGAATCAGACACTTCCAATAAAGCAGTTCTAGATTTTATCAAGCTACTAGACTGGTACATGGATGGACCAGAAATTTATTTGTTGAATGTGCAATGCCCACTACACGGGAATGCTCCCATGCTTATTGATAAAGAGTGCATTAACCAATGCCACC
>JAZGCR010000068.1:0-3130 GCA_036477105.1 Nitrosomonadaceae bacterium
ATCGAGTGGATCGTGTGCGGGCAATTGCACAAGAGATTGGTTTGCAATTAGGTGGTAAGGCGCTTGCAAAACAAGCAGGCGAAGTTGCAAAACTGGCTAAGGCCGATTTGCTCACCGACATGGTAGGTGAATTTCCAGAGTTGCAAGGTGTCATGGGACGCTATTACGCGAAACATGAGGGAATGGGTGATGACATCGCTTTCGCAATTGAAGACCATTACAAGCCGCGATTTGCAGGTGATGATTTGCCTCGTAATATGGTCGGCATCTGTGTCGCGCTTGCAGATAAATTGGAAGCTCTAGTCGGTATGTTTGGTATCGGGCAAATCCCTACTGGGGAGAAGGATCCATTTGCATTACGCCGTCATGCATTCGGAGTTGTTAGGATGTTGATTCAAAAACATCTTAATATTAGTTTGTATGATTTGGTTTCTCTCACAGAAAAACATAAGCCGCAAGACATTAGGGTTGATCCACTTCAAGTTGTCGATTTTTTATTGGATAAAGCGCGGAGATATTTTATTGACCAGGGAAATAATTATCATGCGATAGAATCGGTCATTAGTCCATATGGAAGCGCATCTCCCTTAGGTGTACTCGCAGATTTTATTCCCAGTGCAACGAAGTTTCTCTTAACAGAGGATGGCCGCATTCTAGCTAATGCGAACAAACGTATAACAAATATTCTAAAAAAATCAGGCCAAGAAGTAACCCGTGTTGGTGATACCTTGGATGGGCTAAGCAGACCAGATCCAAATCTATTTGAAAGCGATGTTGAAGTGAATCTATGGAACGCTCTACAGGAGATAGGTAAGAAATCGGAGGCTCTTAAGTCTGAGAAACGTTTCACAGAGGCATTAGAGGTTTTAGTTTCACTTGCTCCTCCGGTAAAAGAATTTTTTGATCAGGTTCTGGTAAATGCTGAAGATCTAAGAGTTCGGAATAATAGATTTTTGCTATTACAATGTGGACGTGTTTATATGAATCAAGTAGCTGATTTAAGCTTAATGGTTTCCTGAATCTTATGAAGCTGATTATTCTCGATCCTGATGGTGTTATTAATTACGACAGCAACATCTTTACCAAGACACCTAGCGAATGGAGACCTATTCCTGGAAGTCTAGAGGCTATTGCACATCTTAACCAGGCAGGATATCGGGTGGTGGTCGCCAGCAACCAGTCCTGCGGTCGTAAAGTACTGAACATGTCAACGTTTAATGCCATTAATGATAGGATGTACAAAGCAGTGATCCAGGCTGGTGGGCGTATCGATGCGATATTTTTCAGTCCGTATAGCAACGCTGAAAATCGTGATTACCGCAAGTCTGTGATCTTGATGTTTGAAGAAATTGCACAACGTTTTAGTACTGATTTAAAGGATCTGCCCACGATTGGGGCTGTGTTGCGCTATTTGCAAGCTGCAGAAGCGGTGGGTGCGGCCCCAACCATGGTTCTTACTGGAAAAGGTAAAAAAACAAGAACCGCGAGCGGCCTGCCCAAAAGCACGAGAATCTTTGCCGATCTAGCAGCTGTGGTTGACACCCTGACAAAATGAGTATTGCTATAACGGCACTACGCTCGATATTCTATACTTTATTGCAGATCATCATTACACTGCCTTATGCGTTAATTGTTCTTGCCTCCTTCCCGCTGACCCCTCTTAGTCGCTATCGTGTAACTTCCGGATGGGCGCATATAATGTTGTTTTTAACTCGCGTCATCTGTGGTGTCCGTTATCGCGTACTGGGCATGGAGAATATTCCCAAAACACCAAGTATTGTGTTGTCGAAGCACCAATCAGCATGGGAGACACTCGCGTTTCAGCAAATCTTTCCACCGCAGGTGTGGGTACTTAAAAAAGAGCTACTGCGTATTCCATTTTTTGGCTGGGGGTTGGCAATGACCAGTCCCATCGCAATAAATCGCAGTTCAGGGAAGACAGCATTGAAACAGATCGTCCAGCAAGGGAAAGATAGGCTAAAGCAAGGGCTTTGGATAGTGATTTTTCCGGAGGGTACGCGTGTTGCGCCTGGGAAAAAAGGTAAATATGGAATTGGTGGCGCATGGCTCGCTACGCGTACTGGTGTGTCGGTAGTTCCGGTTGCACACAATGCAGGAGAGCTTTGGGGCAAAAATTCTTTCATTAAGCGGTCGGGCACTATTACGGTTAGTATAGGCGCGCCGATAGATCCTGCAGGAATGAAGGCAAATGAGCTAAACGCTAGGGTGGAAGCGTGGATTGAGTTAGAAGTCGCGCGTATTAGTGATAAGAATATTATATAGAGGTCAAATGACAAAGGATTCATTTCAGTCCTCATGTGTAGACAGAAAAGCACATACGAGGGAGGTGCGTCGTGTTACTTTGAATGGTAAAGAGGTGTCATTTACTCTAAAGCGCCGCAGATGCAGGGCAATAGGCATGAAAATAGATTGTGATGGCTTGACAGTTAGTGTTCCTCTGAGAGAGTCATTGGTTTGGGTCGAGTCAGTGTTACAAGACAGAGCCAACTGGGTTCTAAAGAAACTAGACGAATGGGAAAACGAAGAATCGGTCAAACTTGTGTGGGAGGAGGCGGCAATTTTCCCGTTACTTGGAGAACCATGGCAGTTGGCGATAACAGCATCTGGAGTGATGAAAATGACTCAAGTGAAAGTGAAAATAGGAGCGGAAGAGAGACAATTAGCATTGCCATTACCATCTATTCTAGCTGCCCAAGAAGTAGAGAAAATCGTGATGGAGTGGTATCACAAACAGGCGCTGGTTTGTTTCAGCGAACGCATCGCATTCTTCGCGAATAAGCTAGGTGTACCACACCCACAATTGCGGTTGTCGCATGCTAAAACCCAATGGGGTAGTTGTGATATGCGTGGCATCGTTCATTTAAACTGGCGACTGATTCAACTGTCGCTTAGCTTAGTGGACTACGTTGTTGCACACGAATTGTCACATTTCATCGAGATGAATCACTCCCCAGCATTTTGGAAAACGGTGGAAAGCGTTTTCCCCGACTATTTAGCGATTCGGAAGGAATTGAGAAGACTTAGGTAAGGGCAGCGTCTTTGATACATTACCAAGTGTGTTCATGCTCATTTATTGATTTGTATTTATGTTAGTATTTTGCATCTATTA
>JAZGCR010000069.1:0-10561 GCA_036477105.1 Nitrosomonadaceae bacterium
GGTCCCTATCTGCCGTGGGCGCTGGAAGTTTGAGAGGACCTGCTCCTAGTACGAGAGGACCGGAGTGGACGCACCTCTGGTGTACCGGTTATGACGCCAGTCGTATTGCCGGGTAGCTAAGTGCGGAAGAGATAACCGCTGAAAGCATCTAAGCGGGAAACTCACCTCAAGATGAGACTTCCCGGGGGTTAAACCCCCCTAAAGGTTCGTCGAAGACCACGACGTTGATAGGTCGAGTGTGGAAGCGCAGCAATGCGTTGAGCTAATCGATACTAATTGACCGTGCGGCTTGATCCTATAACCTTGAGCATAGCGTGGAGTGTGAAGACTAAAAGGATATTAATCAGTTCTTAATCTCACCCGAAACGTCAAATAGGTTGTTTGTGTTCTAATACAATTTACCCAATTTCCAATTTACTTCTTCCAGACTGAGGCATGTTGGTTAAGAAATCAGGAATCTAATAATCTTTTGCCTCTATCACTTCCAGATTATAGTTACGCTTGGCGGCCATAGCGCTTTGGACCCACCCCTTTCCATCCCGAACAGGACCGTGAAACGAAGTTGCGCCGATGATAGTGTGCACTACGCATGTGAAAGTAGGTCACCGCCAGGCACCTTACAATAAGAAAGCCCCGACCTTGACGTGTCGGGGCTTTCTTATGTAGAAAACTATGGAATCGCTGAGGTAAAACACTTCTTAAACGAAGTACCATAACTAGAACAAAGCATTTAATGCTGACAATCTTCAGGATGGTAAGGTACAAATTCTGAGTATAGTTATTATACTAGAACAAAACAGCGTGAAAATTACTAGCCGAGTTTGCAGGTTGCTAACCATTGTTGCAACCAGCTTCCTGATGAAATCAAAGTGTCCTCTTCCTCTCCCTCAGAATCGTTTCCATACCTCTAAAGAATGTAAACAACCACAATAAAATAATGCATAATCACCACAAATTTTATTTTGATTCGGAGACTAATTTTGAATGAGTGGGCAAGTCACCCCATAGCACAAAGCATTATCGCTCCTTTCATCGTCGCACTGATTGCTTCTAAATTACTCAATCGTCTGCGACTATCAGGGCTCGCTTTGATTGCAGGATTCTGTGCAACTGTTTATCTTGTTGCAGATTTCAATTTTGAACCGCTCTCCGCCATCAAAAAAATTATACTGTCTGGGCTGATTGCTGCCGCCATCGGACTATTGCTTGATTTAACACCGAATACCTGGCGGTTTATGCGTTACTTAATTGTAATCGCTTGCAGTAATGTGGTGTTATGGATGTTGTGGCCAGTATTGCAGCAAAAAGAAATACAGGAGGCAACGATATATGGCATTGGTATAGTTACCTACGTAACGTGGGTGGCAATTCTAATGGATCGCCTCGCTACCAAACCAGCACGCGCTGGTTCAGCAGGAATGGGCCTAGGCGTAGGTATCGGTATATCCGCATTGTTCAGTGCATCAGCGCTGTTGGGACAACTTGGGCTTGCCATCGGTGTGGCCTGTAGTGCTTACCTTCTAACTCAGTTAATGAGTGGAAAGCCTTTCTTTTGCGGAAGAACGTTCACTTTGCCACTATCGCTACTGTGTGGATTAATCGCTCCAGCTACGATGATGCTCGCTCAGATGCCCTGGTATTGCCTCCCTGTGCTAGCTGCTATTCCGTTAGTTGCACACGTTCCTTTGCCAAGAAATTGGTCACTACGCGAGCAGATCATTTTGTTGTCAATACTCACATTAATCATTGGTGCCGCTTCTATTTTACTTGCGTGGAGCAAAGCTGGTGTGATTCCAATATAACCGGTATAACTAAAATGATTAAAGAACTGTTTTTCGCTTATATTAACTAATTATTCTCTATCCACGTAAAAAAGGAAATGCCATGTTTCATACAACGACTACATTGCTTGCTTCATTCTTCTTCTTCAGTGCTAGTGTATCTGCTGCAACGGAAACTTATACTATTGACCCATCGCATACCTATACTCACTTCGCCGTCAGCCACTTAGGTTTTTCCACTATGCGCGGTCGATTTGACCAAATCAGCGGAAAACTTACTATCGACCGCGCCGCGAAGACTGGATCGATTGACATAATTATTGAGACAGCTTCGTTAAATACTGGCCTGAAAAAACGAGATGACCACCTACGTTCCCCGGATTTCTTTAATACGGCTGAATTCCCGAAAGCAACTTACAAATCCACTGTGGTGAAATTCAATGGAGACACCCCCACCACGGTCGAAGGAAGCCTCACATTACTCGGCGTCACGAAGTCAGTAACCCTTGCTATCATAGCGTTTAAGTGCGGCAAAAATCCCATGAATCAAAAAGCCATGTGCGGAATGGATGCCACGGCGAATATGAAACGTTCAGATTTCGGTATGAGTTACGCGCTGCCAGGTGTGGGTGATAATCTTCAACTCACACTAGAAGTAGAAGCTTACAAAGATTAGATACACTAATTAAATCTGAAATCATTTTTTTATCCTCATTTTCCTGTAAAGATTCTTGATTCTGCTCAAAGGAAGACCTAAGTTACTACGTCCTAGCCATGTTTAGTCCTGCCACATAAATAGATATACCAGTGCATTAAATTATACTAACGTACCAGTTTTTTAACATAAAATTAATGTCTATGCGGCTAAACCGATTTCCTGTTATTACCAATTCAGATAATAATTCTAATAAAAAAGCACGGTACATTACATATGCCGAATGGGGAGATCCAGATAATCCTCACATTGTCGTTTGTGTACATGGTTTGACGCGCAATTGCCGCGACTTCGATTTTCTTGCGCAAGCGCTGGAAACTAATTGTCGCGTGATTTGTGTAGATGTCGTAGGACGAGGACAAAGCGACTGGCTGACCAACATAGAAGATTATGATCGTTACCCGCTCTATATGTCAGATGCGGTAGCATTGCTCGAACATATAGGCGCATTGGGAAACAGCACCGTTCAACTGGACTGGGTAGGCATATCAATGGGCGGACTTATCGGCATGATGATGGCAATTCAGCCAGAATCACCAGATCTTATACGCAGACTAGTCATGAGCGACATCGGTCCGTTAATTCCAGCCATGGCATTAGCAGAGATGTTTGACTACGTCAGCAAAGATCCACGTTTCAACAGTTTCAACGAGTTTAAAGCTTATATAAAAGAAACATCGTCTTCGTACGGTTATCTAACCGATGCCCAGTGGCACCATCTAGCGGTACATAGCGCTCGTAAATTTGACAATGGAACATACGGCTTCACCTATGATCCTGGAATAGCTGTAAGTCTCAAAAAACATATGTTCCATGATATCGATATGTGGACACAATGGGATGCATTAAGTATCCCTACGTTAATATTACATGGCGTAAAATCCGACGTACTACACCCAGATACTGTGGCAGAAATGCAAGTACGTGGGTCTATGGCACAGATAATAGAATTACCCAATATAGGCCATGCTCCCATGCTTATAAGCAATGACCAGATCATATTGGTGAAAAACTATTTGCTGGAGCCAGAAGATACGGTCGAATTCTTCTAATCATTAAACTTTAACCACTCCTTCTTCTAGATACTCAAATTTAATTAGTGAAAGATTTTTCTTTAATACTAACCATATGCGCTTCTTTCCTGTCCCACAAGAAATTCTGTACTTGTTGAAAACAATTAAACAACTGCTCCCCACCGTTTCCTAGTACCCGCAGTACAAAACCATTTGCAGCCATTTCAGAAATCCCAAAAGAAATATTCTTCTCATATCCCATGATTTTTAGAATCTCAGCTATTAGCTCGTAAACAACACTATTGCCTGTATTTAAGTATATAAAAGTAGCTTGGTGTGTATATCCTTCTAACTGAATAACTGTATTTACAGGGACTACCTGAGGTTCTAATATTATCTTGTCTTTTAGAATTAATTGATCATTAAAATAAATTTCTGTCATATTTTGAAAATAGGTGAACCTGAATATTTCTCCAATAATTTTTCTACCAGCGGAAATAAATTCAGAATTTTTTCTACCGCAAGTTATGATTTCACTAAAAATTAATTCACAATTCTTTTCTAGATGAATGATAGTATGGTTTCTGAATATAGAATTCTCCTGTGGAACAACTGGACGAGGTACGTAACAAAAAGCGCTATTAGATGCGAGTTTTATCTTCGTTACCTGTGACGAACCTTCCTTCATGTTAAACAATCGTTGGTAAGATTGCGTTTGTAACTGAAATCGGCTGTTTTCCTCCACATTGATGATTATCTCGTGGTTATCAGTATCAAATAAACCAGGGGAGGAACTTCCAAGCATCATGTATAGACAATCATCATCTTTAATTTGCCCAACATTAGTAATACGAAATGGTACACTAACATAGCTATCCATCAAGTAAGATTTGCCTTCTTTAAAACCTGTCTTAATATATAAATCAGCCATTGTACTCATTGCAAAATAATCTTAATAATTTTATGTGCTCTGCTTTTAATACTAAAAATATTGCTTGATTCATTCAGGCGTGCCATTAGATCGAACACCAATTATAAAAAAGTGTAACATCTAATAAATCGGGATCAGGAGTTGCAACCAGCTATTCCGTCAATTACTCCCGTGCTCATACAACATATTCCAGAATTTAGGAAATGGGTCAAAACATGTTTTAATCCACCTCACAAAGAGTTCAGATCGTATTATATCCCCCGCAATTAAAATGTATTTACCATCCTTAGAATCACAAGACAAAGGCTTATTTTTTGAGCATATGAATACTATTAATGTTAGTAAAACCAGTTAGGTAAACCGCATGCTCGTGTTATTCCAGCATGTTATACGTTAGCACTGTAGCCAACAAATTAAACTTTTGGAAGTTGGAATGCATAATTTATTCAAGTCTACTCAATTGATAGGTGAAGTAATGATGAGTCAAATTAGAATCCCAGCATTCGTAATAACGTAGTACTTCCCTTTCTCACATTTTTTCGATACTATGTTACTTATATAGGTCCGGCCGTCCTTAATTATCCTTCTGAAAAAGAAAACTTAATAGATTCTTATATACCATAATGATGTGCTAGCGCCCTGCACAATGCTAGTAGTTAAATTTAATACCTGAAAAGATCCCATGAGTCAGCAAATTCATCACGTCACCGACGAGACATTTGAGGCAGAAGTATTACAGTCATCCGTACCTGTGCTGGTGGATTACTGGGCAGAATGGTGCGGCCCATGCAAAATGATCGCACCCATTCTGCACGAAGTCGCTGGAAAATATGACGGACGACTCAAAGTGACTAAGCTTAATGTTGATGAGAACCAGACGATACCACCTAAATACAGAATTCGGGGTATCCCCACATTAATGCTATTCAAGAACGGTAACATTGAAGCAACCAAAGTCGGCGCATTATCCAAAGCCCAATTGACCGCATTTATTGACAGTCATATTTAAATCCGCTACCCTTGTATATAAGTATCTCTCTGAGGCGGGATTCAACTGGCTAAGCCGCTTCTAATTCTTGCATTACATCCAACACTCCCTAACGCATTACATACCCTACTAACGCATTACAAACCTTACTACCGCATTACAAACCTTACTAACGCTTTACACCCTACGTTTTCTTTTTCTTCGAATTTCGCCAATGCATTTATCCGACCTTAAGAATCTTCACGTCACCGAACTGGTAGAAATGGCTATCACCAATCAAATCGATGGCGCTAACCGACTGCGAAAACAGGATTTGATCTTTGCCGTGCTGAAGAACCACGCACGCAAAGGAGAAAGTATTTTTGGCGAGGGTACTCTAGAGGTGTTACAGGATGGCTTCGGTTTTCTGCGATCACCTGACACATCCTATTTGGCTGGACCCGATGACATTTATGTTTCTCCCAGCCAAATCAGACGCTTCAACCTACACACCGGAGATTCGATAGACGGTGAAATCCGCACCCCAAAGAATGGCGAACGCTACTTTGCGCTAGTAAAGGTGGATAAGGTCAACAAAGAGCCACCGGAAAACTCCAAGCACAAGATCCTGTTTGAAAATCTTACCCCGCTATTTCCTACACAACGACTTCTCCTTGAACGTGACATCAAGGCCGAGGAGAACGTTACTAGCCGCATCATTGACCTTATTGCGCCCATTGGAATGGGGCAGCGGGGCCTGCTCGTATCAAGCCCCAAGTCCGGAAAAACCGTGATGCTACAACACATCGCGCATGCGATTGCTTCTAATCATCCTGAGGTTATTCTAATGGTGCTACTAATTGATGAACGCCCCGAAGAAGTAACCGAGATGATCCGCTCGGTTAGAGGAGAAGTTGTTTCGTCCACATTTGATGAACCGGCAGTACGCCATGTACAAGTAGCTGAAATGGTTATTGAGAAAGCTAAGCGCCTAGTAGAGCACAAGAAGGATGTAGTGATACTATTGGACTCAATCACGCGCTTAGCACGCGCGTACAATACTGTAATTCCCGCCTCTGGCAAGGTGCTCACTGGTGGGGTTGACGCTAATGCTCTACAACGTCCCAAACGATTCTTTGGTGCTGCACGCAATATAGAGGAAGGCGGCTCCCTAACCATCATTGCAACTGCACTAGTTGATACTGGTTCACGCATGGATGATGTGATATACGAGGAATTCAAAGGTACCGGTAACATGGAAATCCACCTTGACCGACGCATGGCAGAAAAACGCACCTACCCTGCTATCAATGTCAACCGCTCGGGCACACGCAAAGAAGAATTACTTATCAAACCAGATGTACTACAAAAAATTTGGGTGCTGCGCAAACTGCTCTACCCAATGGACGATGGGGAAGCAATGGAATTCCTGCTCGACAAAATAAAAGCTACAAAAAACAATGATGATTTCTTCGATTCGATGCGAAGAGTGTAAAATCACTGTTAAATAAAATCTATATTAAAATGGTGTTAGTTCTCTCGATTTGATGCACCGTGCTTTTCTCTCCGATATTATGTATAGATTCCAACAAAACCTAACTAGTTTGTAAGTCTCCATGGTAATGGCAACAATCAGCTCCACCCATAGTTGCAACCCATTCCATATTAAAGGATAATATGCGCCTTTCCGTTTCTTGGCCCACAGCGTAGTGGCACAGATTAAGGACACGAACAATGAAAGCTGAAATTCATCCAAACTACCAGGAAATCACTGTGACGTGCAGTTGTGGTAATACGTTCCAGACCCGTTCTACCATGGGTAAGCCTCTGCACATTGAGGTGTGTTCCGTCTGTCATCCATTTTATACAGGAAAACAGAAAATTGTTGACACTGCCGGACGAGTTGAGAAATTTAGGAAAAAATACGGTAGCAAAACAAAAAAACAGGTAGCATCTTAGGAGTGCATTTTATACTTTTTAAAAGGCAGCCTAGAGCTGCTTTTTTTCTTTGAAAACAAGCTTGAATTACCATGACAACAAGGCATTTTGCTACTAGAAGTGGCGCCCCGTTCGACGAGTTCAACCTTCATCAAGCGCCGATCACTAATTCGATTAACAGATTCTAGGGATTTACCGAAGCTAAGCAAAGTTTTTAAAAGAATGCTTGCCGGTTAAAGCTGTCAATGTCGAGAACCTAAGCTACTTCGAACTGACTAAACGTTCGCCTTTAGGAAAGTATGCAAAGAATCTCATACGCCTACTTAACGACCTCAATTCTAGAGGCGAAACAATATCCAGCCGGGTCGTCAAGATAATGAAATAAAAAGGACTTCTGTCTATTCGAGGTTCTAAGATAGCTTATTTACCAACTAACCGTGGACATGAATGGATAAAAATAGATAAACAACTATTTTCCAAGGTAATTTCAGGCAACCGTGACGTCATTCGACAAATACACGTCCTGGATCGCATTTAACAATTTTACCCCTTCAGTGAACGGCTTCTGAAAAGCCTTGCGCCCGGAAATCAACCCCATCCCACCTGCACGCTTGTTGATCACTGCGGTGCGGACTGCTTGACGCAAATCGTCCTTGCCCGATTCGCCACCCGAATTGATCATACCGACTCGACCCATGTAGTAGTTCGCTACCTGATAGCGTACCAGATCAATCGGATTATCAGTGGTAAGTTCGCTGTAGACTTTTGGATTAGTTCTACCAAATTTGATTGCATTATAACCACCATTGTTTTCAGCCATTTTCTGTTTAACGATATCGGTTCCAATAGTCACAGCGAGATGGTTAGCCTGACCGGTCAAATCAGCACTGACATGGTAATCCTTATCAGGAGTCTTGAATGCCGAGTTCCGGGTATAAGTCCACAGAATCGTCACCATTCCAACTTCATGTGAATATGCAAATGCCTCAGAAACTTCCTGGATTTGCCGGCGCGATTCCTCGGAGCCGAAAAATACTGTCGCCCCGACCGCACAGGCGCCCATCTCAAAAGCTTGATCCACGCTAGCAAACAAGGTCTGGTCGTACTTGTTTGGGAAAGCCAGCAACTCGTTATGGTTGATTTTAAGAATGAAAGGAATCTTGTGAGCATAGCGCCGTGCCACTATTCCCAGTACCCCTAGAGTGGATGCCACTCCGTTGCAGCCTCCTTCAATAGCGAGCCTTATGATGTTCTCGGGATCAAAAAACATTGGATTGGGTGCAAACGATGCTCCGGCGGAATGCTCTACGCCCTGATCCACCGGCAACATAGACAAATAGCCACTACCTGCCAAGCGTCCGTGGTTGTAAAGTGCCTGTAAATTACGCAATACACTTGGTTTTCGATCACTTGCTGCCATTACTAGATCAACAAAGTCTGGCCCCGGTACATGTAGCCCATTCTTTGGCACACTTTTACACACGTGGCTTAGAAGCTTGTCGGCTTCATCACCCAGCATCGCAGTAATGTCGGTCATCTTCACTCCTGTAAGTTTTCTAAATTCGCCCTCTCACATATCTAAAAAAACTAGGCCCTAAAGAATAAACTATTTATTTTCTAACAAAAAAGGTTCATCAACAATCACACCATCTACGTCTATTTCCTTACAATAATCATACTCTGTCTTTGTTACCAAACCATAAACAAAATTGTAATAGCCAGCCGTTGCAGCTTGCTTCAACAGAATATCATCTAGAATGTTGTAATCCCACACGATATGATTGATTCTAGCATTACCGATACAGTCAACCAGCATGGAATTAAGGGTTTGAGGCCGATGTGCTACCAACAAGCCACAATCTACCTTGAGAATTGATGCGCAAACTGCTACCACATCGTGACGGAATGAAGTTACAAGAATTCGGCAGTTAGTTTGATGCTTCTCCAGTACCCCAATTACCAATTCTAATGCTTCCGTGGTCTTAATCTCTACGTTCCACATGATTCTAGGAAAGCGCTCAAGCATTTCATCCAGAGTCGGCACCTTATACCCAATCTCTTGTTCAAGTTCGCTGTGGGTAAGATCAACTACGGCTTTCCCTGATATAACACGATCATGTATTAGTACCATGGAACCGTCACGGCAAATGCGCACATCAGTTTCAATACCATCAACTCCTAGCGCCACTGCTGCCGCGAAGGCAGCTGGAGTATTTTCGGAAATTTTGGCGTGATATCCTCGATGTGCTATAACCAACATGGTTTAAAAAACCTCTCATCAATACGCATCTCATGTAGACGAAAATATTTTCTGTTGTCAGAATACCCCACATCCACCCTTTTCCGTCCGATTAAATACTGCGTATATTGTAGGATTTGCCCTTGGATAGAGTAATACACAGTCTGCGGTATTGATCTCGGCTGGTTAGTGAGATACTACGATAATGATAAAATTCTGCGTCAAACTCTGAGCGTTTCGCAAATATACTCGTTGCTAATTGCGCAACCGGCACAAATATGCTGCGCAGATAGAAGACCATGAAGTAAGTTATTAGAGTACACATAACCTGGTTTGCAGATTATTTAGATAATTTCTGTTAAATCTCAATTAAGATATAGCACGATACGAGACTAACTATTATATTGTTAGAATGGAAACGTACGTTTCATGTTGTGAAACGAAAATACTACCCTGGGGCTAGAGGACTTTATCTGAAAATATTTTTGTGCAACTCAGCAAATGAGTTTTCAACATAATCCACCTGTTCCCTGGTATGAGCCGCACTAACGCTACACCGTACTAGTGACTTACCATCGGGTGCAGCTGGTGGTAATATCAAATTGACATAGATCCCATAATCAAACAGGCCTTTCCACAGCATCAACGCCTGCTGAGGACTATCAAGTATGGTCGCAATAATTGGCCCAGGTTCTGGGCCAAGTCGATAACCTAGCTCATCTAGACATGAATAAAGTTTCCGTGCGTTCCTCCAGAGTTGATTACGTAACTCAATACCACCTCGCAGTAACTTGAGCGCAGCTCTTGTTGATGCGATAGTGGCTGGAGAAGGTGACGCTGTAAATATATAAGGACGACTGACATATCGCAGTTGATCAAGCTGCAAATGGTTGCTAACGCAGTAGCCGCCTATACTGCCGAGACTTTTACTAAAAGTACCAGTGATAAAGTCAACTCCATCGATAAGTCCTGTCTCT
>JAZGCR010000007.1:0-10425 GCA_036477105.1 Nitrosomonadaceae bacterium
TCTTACTGGTATCTCCACGATTTGAAGTTAATAGTGGTCTGTTGATTGGGCGTACGCTTGGCATAAGGAACGTAACCGATTTTACGCGCGTTGTTGACGACGGTACTCATTCCCAGATAGGTGTTGCAGGAATATTCAAGGATAAACGGGGGCAGCTGTGGTATGAGTTGAACCTGCAAGATTTGGTGCGAGATGAGGGTTTTTTGCATGTTGCTGCATAAGCAATCCGAGGTTTTCGAAAATTGCTTGTTATGTTTACGAAATCCATGGGATCAGGTTGATAAACACTTGATCATACTACTACGCAAATCAAGTTTTCTAGAGAACTAACGGAGATACAGATTAAAATATCAGGCTTCTTATCGAAATTGCAACCTGTTTTTGGAGTGGTCAGCACAGACAAAGTGGCTGAAGATACAGCTCGCCCAATTCCGGCAATTGGTTCTTTACCTGTTGCCAAGCAACTTAGGGTTTTGGGTGGGTTATTCGCGTTGTTTCTTTTGATTGTTTTGATTGCTACAACAATAAGCGCACGGCAGTCCAGAGATAGCGCAGTATATTTAGAAATTGTTGGACGTTTGCAAATGCACGATCAGCGTCTGGCTAAGGCATCTCAGCAAGCAGTGCTGGGCAATTTATCTTCGTTCGTACAATTACAAGATAGTCGTGACCGGATCAAGAGTTACGTAAAAACTCTGACCCAGGGTGGGAAATATCACGGTGGTGATATTCCGCCGATAAGCGATGGACCAGCGATGTTCCTGGAAGAATACGTTAAGAAGTGGCATATAGAGGAAAAAAATATAAGTCTGATTTTAGACAGCAAGACTTCTCTGATTAGTTTGGGAAGTGCAATAGATGTGATCAATACTACCAATAAGCAGATGCTGGAATTAATCGGACAATTGATTGTTAGGATGGAACGGGTTGAGGATTTGTCAGATGAAATTGCTGCCACTGAAGCATTGAAGATGCTTACCCAGAGTTTTGTGAAAAATGCTAACGCACTATTGTTGAGCGAAACCCTAATTCCTGAAATTGTTGCTCAGTTAGAAAATGATCGGGAAGGGGTTGGAACCATTATTACTGCTTTTACTCTAGGTAATGCCGAGTTACATATAGTGCCTCTTAAGGACGAAAATACCAAAGAGATTCTGGCACAGGTGCAAACGCTGTTCAAGACGATTGACAGTCATACTAGAGTTGCTCAAGAGCAGGCACCTAATGTGGTCACTGCAAAGGCTGTAATTCACAAGATACTTAAAAACAGTGAAGGCATGTTGATTGCTGCTGAAAAACTTGACAGCGAGCTTCAGGAGCAGGGTGGCTTCACTCCCTCTCCTCTTAGTATTACGGCTTATGTCACTGGTGCACTAGCTGTTTTTACCCTATTTTTGTTCATTAAAGTGCACATTGACGATACGCGGAACCGCGCATTGGTCAGTGAGAAAGAGAACCGGCGCAACCAGAAAGCAATTTTACGTTTGTTGGATGAAATGGCAAATCTTGCCGACGGTGATCTGACGGTTCGTGCGGTGGTAACCGAAGATATTACCGGGGCGATCGCAGATTCGATCAATTATACGATTGAGGAGTTGCACATCCTAGTGGAGGGAATCAATAAGGCAAGTACCCAAGTAGCCCAGGCTTCCGGTCAAGCACAGAATGTTTCTTCGGATTTATTAATTGCGGCACAGAAACAATCAGAAAATATTGAGGAAACCACAATTGCTGTGCTGGGCATAGCCGAATCCATTGGTGAGGTGTCCAAGTCTGCCGCAGAATCTGCCAAGGTGGCGAAGTTGACCTTGGCCGCAGCAGAGAAAGGTGCGGTTGCAGTACGGGACTCTAGTGTTGGCATGAACGAGATCCGTACTCATATTCAGGAAACTGCAAAACGGATCAAACGTTTAGGTGAGAACTCACAGGAGATCGGCGAGATCGTAGGTTTGATCTCTGATCTTACCGAGATGACCAATGTGCTAGCGTTAAATGCAGCTATTCAAGCAGCTTCCGCAGGCGATGCTGGGCGTGGGTTCACGGTAGTGGCTCAAGAGGTACAGCGGTTGGCAGAGCGATCTGCTGAAGCGACCAAGCAAATTAGTGCACTGGTGAAAACTACTCAGAGTGATACTCAAGAAGCAGTGGCAGCAATGGAGAAAAGCACCTTCGGCGTGGTGGAGGGGGGCAAGCTCTCTGATGCAACGGGTCAGGCACTGGAAGAAATTGAACAGGTGTCGAAAAATCTGGCGCAACTTATTGCTGGCATCTCTGATGCCACTCAAGCTCAGGCTCAGTCTACTGACAAAGTAGTAAAAAATATGGAAGAGATTCTCCAAATTACCCGTCAGACTACTAATGGTACTATTCAGACTACTACTTCTGTGAAACAGATTGCCGGATTTGCCGCTGAATTAAAGTCATCGGTTTCAAGCTTCAAGATTTGAATTTCTTTATTGCTAAACGCCTAATAGTCTCTTAAATGAACGCCAAAACTGACCTCAATATCGAGTCTATTGTCTGGGTCAAGAATGAGATTGACCAGGCGCTGGAGCTGGTACGACAGCAATTAGGGATTTACTCGCGTAATCCAGATGACACAACTCAGATAAAATCTTGCCGCGATCATATACATCAGGTAAATGGTGTGATCGAAATGCTTGGCTTGAATGGTGTGGCAGCCGTCAATCGGCAGATGGAAAAACTCATTGATGTTTTTATTGACAACGTGAGTAAGCCAGAACTTAAGTTGGATTCATTTAGTCGTGCGACCTGGGCGCTCTCTCGCTATTTTGGTGAGTTAATCAATGGTGCGGACAATAATCCATTACGACTGTTTCCTGTTTACCAAGACCTGGTGCAAGCACATGGGGCGCAAGGCGTATCCGAAGGTGCATTATTTTTTCCAGACTTGAGTGTACACGCTCCACTGCGGAACGAGTCTCCATCTCTCGATTCATCCATTGATGTAGAGGCAACCGCTAAGAACGAGCGGGCTAAATTCCAGGTGAGTCTGCTCAAATGGTTGCATGACGCAACCGACAAGGACAGCTTGCAACAAATGCTCGATGTAGTGGAAAGCCTCGAAAAAAATCCCGTTCCAATAGAGCATAAAACCTTTTGGTGGGTATCTCTGGGTTTTTTCGATAGTCTTTTGCATGAAGGATTGGCTATCGATTTACCGGTGCGTCGGTTGTGCGCCAGAATAGAACAGGAAATCCGCCGTCTAGCTAATGCCACCGTAGTTGTCGACGCACAATTAATGCGGGAGATGTTATATAAAATCTCACGCTGCAAGATAGTTACTGAGCACATTCGCGAAATTTTTAGAGCCTACGGTTGGCACGAACAAATATCGCCCAGCGAGCAGGCCGTTGAAAAAGAGAAACTAGAGGCTATTCTGGAGGAGATGCACGCCACCTTATTGGAAGCCAAGGATGCGTGGATTAAATACAACGACGGTAAGAAGAATAACCTGTCGTTGCTGCTTGCTCGCATCAGAAAGCTTAAGGTGTCAGCGGCTCAGATAAAACACCAGTCTTTGGAAAAACTCATTACTGTAATTGGTGGTACTACTGCACATTTGAGTGTTCAACCACAGGCCATGAGCGAAATTTTGGCGCTAGAATTTGCCATCTCATTGTTGTTGGTGGAGAGCGCGCTGGACAACTTTAACAAGTTGTCACCCGAATTTACACGTCAGTTCGAAATTACTTCAACACGTTTGCGTTCTGCGGTACGGGGCAAGTGGGACGAAAGCCAGATGTCAACGCTTTTGTGGCTGGATGGAACCAGTTCTAACGCACAGGAGAGGGAACTGATGGCACAGCTGTCGTATGAGTGCTGTGCCAACCTAAAACAGGTGGAAGAAGTTTTGGATAGTTTTTTCCGTGACTCTACTAAGAGCTACGAGTTGCCAATGTTGTTTCCTTTAATTAAACAGATATCCGGCATTTTAGTAATGCTTGAATTTGAACGTGCCAACGCATTGTTGGTTGCTTGTCGTAACCTGATAGAAGAGTTTTCGCATTCGGATTGTGAGTATAAACAATCAGAGCAGGTGCGGTTGGCAGAGGGGCTAAGTAGTATCGGTTTCTTCATCGATGCGTTGAGATATGAACAGCATGATCGTATCAATATTGTCGAATCGGCGATAAACCAGTTTGGTGGCGATATTGTTGCAGCCGCTGTGCCGCCACCGATTTATGAATCTGTACCTATCGCTTCCGATGAGTTGGCCGCACCAATTCCGCCAGTCTTGACTGACCTGCCGACTGAGCGGATGGTAGAAACTACTCCTCGGGAAGCTGGCCCAGGAACACAAGAGGTTTTACTAAAAATCTTCTTAGAAGAATCCGCAGAAGTGCTTACTAATATAGCAGCCTGTATACAGGCTTGTCGTAACAATCCTAGTGATCGTGATTCCCTGATAATCATGCGTCGAGGGTTTCATACTCTGAAGGGTAGCGGACGCGTGGTGGGGTTGCTTAAGATCGCAGAAGTGGCCTGGAGCATGGAGCAGATCCTGAGCCGGTGGATGAGTGAAGTTAAGCCTGTCACCAACGAATTACTTGATCTGATCGCAAACGTGCACCAGGAATTTTGTGGGTGGTGTGCAAGTCTGAAAGAACATGGCGCGTCTCAGATCAACGCAAATGAATTACTGATCCCAACTACAAGCCTTGCAAGTAGTACGGAATCTGAAGTGGAAACGGAAGCAGAGGCAGAGGCAGAAGCAGAAGCAGAGGCAGAAGCAGAGGCAGAAGCAGAAGCAGAAGCAGAAGCAGAAGCAGTGGATACCGACCTGGATACACGAACTGCAGATGCAACAACGGTACCTGAAACTGTAACCGAAACAAAACCAAACATAGTTATTGGTGATGCCGTAATTTCTCCTAAGTTATTTGAAATATTTACGGTCGAGGTCAACCAGCATCTAGCAGTCCTTGGGGGTGAGCTGGATAGTCTCGTAAGGAACCCATACAAACCAGTAAATTATGAATTTATGCTTGCTGCCCATACGTTAGCTGGCATCTCACGTAATTTGAAACTTGAATTCATAGCTGATATTGGGCTCGTTCTGGAGCGGTGGCTAACATTGCTGTTGAATAAATCTGTTCGACCAGACGAAGCTGGATTACAGCTCATGAGAAATGTCATTGAGCTATTGGGCAGGATGCTGAGTGCGGTGTGTAGTCAACGCTTGCCAGAACAGGTCGATCTACAAGCGGGGGTAACACTGTCACATGAAATGGCGTTGATGCTGGAACATACGGAAAAAGTAACTGAAACGGAGCCCGTAAGTCTACGGGCGACTGAAAAACCCAAGAAACTGGTGTTACCACAGAATGAAAGGTATTCCATACGAGACCGTATTGATCCAGACCTGTTGGAAACATTCATGGAGGAAACCCGGGAGTTGATACCCGCAATCGGCAGTGTATTGCGTTCTTGGCGTACCGATCCAAAGGATGAGAATTTCCGCAAAGCCCTCCTTCGTGCCTTACATACACTAAAAGGAAGTGCTCGCATAGCTGGTGCTATGAGTCTTGGTGAGCTAGTTCATAACATGGAAAGTTGCGTAGAAGCTGCACCAAAAGAGAATGAATGGTCAACGCCATTATTCGATTCACTGGAAACCGAATTAGACCTCATAAGCGAGAATATCGAGTATCTACAAAGCCCACCTCAAGAAAGTTTACCTAAAGACGAAAAAAAGGTTGAGGAAGTGGAGGAGGTAGAAGAGGCAATTGTTCCTCCAGTCAGCTCACCGATAACACCTACTTCGCAGCCAATTAGAATTGAAGAGGAACCACCCAGACAACCTGAAGAAATTGGGATCCCTCTGCAAAAAACCTTGTTGCGTGTTCATGCGGAGTTAATTGACCATCTAGTGAACGAATCAGGCGAAGTTAGCATTGCACGCTCTCGAATCGAGACTGAATTGCAAAACTTCAAACAGTCGTTGCTTGATTTGACCGAAAGTACAGTACGTTTGCGCAATCAGTTGCGCGAGGTAGAGATCCAGGCTGAAACACAAATGCAATCGCACTTGGCACTGCCGAAGGACAGTGGCCAGTCTTTCGATCCGTTGGAGTTCGATCAATTTACGCGTTTCCAGGAACTTACCCGACTGATGGCGGAAAGTGTTGATGACGTTTTCACCGTGCAGCAGAGCATGTTAATTACCCATAATGCAGCTGAAGAGGCATTGACTCAACAAGCGCGTATGAATCGAGATTTACAGCAGGCATTGACTCACATTCGCACTATGCCATTCAGCAATTTTGCAGAGCACTTCTACCGCGTTGTAAGGCAAGCAGCGAGGGATATGAACAAGAAAGCTATCCTGAGAATTCAAGGTGGTCACATTGAAATGGATCGTAGCATACTAGAAAAAATCAACTTCCCGCTAGAGCATTTGTTACGAAACTCTGTTGTACATGGAATTGAGGCGCCTACTAAGCGACTAGAGATGGGCAAACCCGAAATTGGCCAGATCACAGTCAGCTTGCACCAGGAAGGCAATGAAATTGTCATGATTTTAAACGACGATGGTGCTGGGTTAGATATCGACCGTATTCGTGAGAAGGCCCTGCAACAAGGTCTAATGCGGACTGATGAAAGGTTGAGCGATAAGCAAATTATATCGTTTATATTCGCTCATGGTCTTTCTACCGTGCAAGAACTCTCTGAGGTTGCAGGGCGTGGCATCGGCTTAGATGTTGTGAAAAACGAAATCACTTCTCTCGGCGGGCGTGTGGAAGTTACCTCAGAAATTAATGTGGGAGTAACCTTCACTATTTATTTGCCGCTTACCCTAGCGGTGGCACAAACTCTGATGGTACAAGCTGGAGGCCACACTTATGCGGTACCTACGACAATAGTTGAACACGTGTGGGAACTTGATGCCGATACACTCAACACGGCCTACCGTGATCATAGGGTAAATTTCAGCGGAAATAGTTTTCTGTTTGCCTATTTGCCACGCTTGCTCGGCGATCAAAAGCAGGTGCCAGAAATTAAGAGACATAACAGGTTACTGTTGTTGCGTAGTGGCGATTTACGACTTGCAGTGCACATTGACGAGTTGATTGGTAACAGCGAAGTAGTGATCAAAAACATTGGCGCGCAGCTGGCACGGGTGCCTGGTGTCGAGGGTGCCACGGTAATGGGAGACGGTCACATTGTTCTTATTATCAATCCCCTTAAGCTAATGCACCGCGACGAGGCGCGGGCGATATTCACCTCGGAGACACCGGCATTACCAACAGCACAAACGCAGCCAGACAATGCTACCACCGTAATGGTGGTAGACGATTCGTTGACAGTCCGCAAAGTAACCGGCCGCCTACTTGAGCGTGAGGGTTGCGATGTGTTGATTGCCAAAGATGGTTTGGCCGCCACCCAGCTTTTACAGGATATCATTCCTGACGTCATGCTGGTCGACCTTGAAATGCCGCGTATGGATGGCTTTGAGCTAATCAAGAATGTACGTTCCAATCCCAGAACCGAGAGTATTCCAATTATTATTATCTCGTCACGTACGGCGGAAAAACATCGCAATGTTGCCAAGCAATTGGGCGTTAATGCGTTTCTTGGTAAGCCCTATAAGGAAGACGAGTTGCTTGAATATCTCGCCAAATTTATTAAACATTAGTATTAAGACTCGTCTTTACTCTAGAAATACCTTGTGCCATAAAGGGTATTTTGATCTGTTTCAAGTCTATTCGACAGCCTGTTTTTTCAAATAGAGAGGGTTGTAATGGAGGCTATATCCAGGAAGGAAAAATATAACGTCAACATACTACACAAGCGATTGAGGCGCCTTGTTGGTTCAGCTATTGCTGATTTCAACATGATCGAAGCGGGCGACCGTGTGATGGTTTGCCTGTCTGGTGGCAAGGACAGCTATGCGTTGCTGGACATACTGCGTAGTCTTCAGTCCCACTCACCATTACAGTTTGAACTAATCGCAGTAAATCTGGATCAGAAGCAACCTGGGTTCCCCAAACATGTGCTGCCAGAATATCTCACTAAAATTAGCGTACCCTTTCGTATCGTTGAACAGGATACCTACAGTGTAGTAAAGCGTGTAATTACTGGAGGTAAGACTACCTGCAGTCTTTGTTCACGTCTAAGACGGGGCGTGCTCTACCGTGTCGCCAATGAGATAGGTGCAACTAGAATCGCGTTGGGTCATCACCGCGATGATATTCTTGAAACTTTGTTTCTTAATCTATTCTATGGCGGTAAGCTTAAGGCTATGCCTCCCAAGCTAGTGAGTGACGATGGGCGGCATATCGTGATTCGTCCGCTTGTTTACTGTAAGGAAAAAGACCTAGCAGCCTACGCGGAGGTTGAGGATTTTCCCATCATTCCTTGCAACTTGTGTGGCTCGCAGAAAAATCTGCAGCGCCAAGTGATAAAGGAAATGATGCAGCAATGGGACAAGAAATTTCCAGGCAGGCTGGAAACTATGTTTACCGCATTACGTAACGTGCAACCTTCGCATTTGGTCGACAATGTGCTTCATGATTTTCAGGGACTTAAAGTGAGTACCAAACCTGTTGTCGATGGTAATACGGTATTTGATCAAGTGTCATTCGAGATTAGGTCAGAAGAAACCGAGAGGATTAAGTAAGGATTTAGATCTGGATCCAAACTAGTGATGGTAACCTAGGGTAGCAATATTCGATGACATGTATAGAAATTCGGTATACGGCAGAGAAGGGTAGAATTAACAAGTACGGACGAGATTTATCAAGCGATTGTTCAATAATCAAGGTAAATCGGGAATCAGACGCGAGGATTACGACGATACGGTGGAATCAGTATGAACGTAGCCAGGACCAGGAGTGCAAACAGCACATAAACTATCGTAAGCATACCTTCTGGGACATCATAAAATAGGATGTCATGCAACCATCGCTGAATGAAGCTATCGCTAGTTTCCAACTGGCGTAACTCATCTTCCCACGTTGTAAGGGGGCAGACCATGCCAAGAAGGGATTCTCCAACGACGAAAAGAATAGCGAAGAGATGCGCAATTCGGAACCAGATATTTCGCACGAAATTCAATCTTAGCCATGCACCGATCCAGATCACTGGTAAGCTACCAACAACAAACAATACAAACAGAAAATGAATAATAAGTATGGCGTTGGCGAGCAGCATATTTATCTAGCGATTGGTTGGGAATGTCGAGCTCGTAAAAGCTGCTACAAAATTAATCTCGATACGTAATAGCTGGAAAAGCATTTATTTATTTGGCAGATTGTTCTTATTACGAGCTGCCTGATAGATCATGTTGTCGCAACGCCCATTGCACATGTTCGCGCACCAAAGGCGAATTATCGTTATACCGAGTCTGTAGCGCGCTGGATATATTGTTGGATGATGGAGCATTGCCTAATCCTATCGCAAGATTACGAAGCCATTGTTCATGGCCGATTCGGTGGATTGGACTGCCGGCAAGCTTGGTGTCGAACTCCTCTTCGTTCCAGCTAAATAACTCGACTAAAGATGCATCATCTAGGCCATTACGTACGGTGAAATCATCTTCGCCCGTGACTGTAGCATATTTATTCCAGGGGCAAATCAGCTGGCAATCATCGCAGCCATAGACTCGGTTTCCGATCAGGGGACGTAAGGGTTCTGGGATGCTGCCCTTATGTTCTATAGTGAGGTAGGAAATGCAGCGCCTTGCATCTAGTCGATAGGGTTCGATGATGGCTTGAGTTGGACAAATATCTATGCATTTCGTACAAGTACCACAATAATTGTCGGCGGGATTGTCGACAGATAGAGGCAAGTCGGTATATATCTCACCAAGGAAAAACATTGATCCAGCCTCACGCGAGAGCAATAGGGTATGTTTTCCGCGCCAACCAAGGCCAGATCTTTGCGCCCATTCCACTTCCATTACCGGGGCGCTGTCAGTAAATGCACGATAGTTAAAGTGACCCACTTTCTTAGCGATTCTATCAGCAAGTTTTTGCAAACGACCACGCAATACCTTGTGATAATCACGACCAAGCGCATAACGAGATATGAATGCCTTGTCACTTTCTTGCATTACTTTCCAGCTGTCTTTTGCTTTAGGTGGCGTGTAATTCATGCGTACTGAGATTACTCGTAGCGTACCAGGTATTAATTTCGCTGGACGAGAACGCCGAGTGCCATGTTTTGCCATATAATCCATGTTGCCGTGATAGCCCTTGTTTAACCACTCGAGCAGACCCGACTCGACACATGACATATCAGTATTGGCATCAGAGATACCAATACCTTGGAAACCAAGTTCTCTGCTCCAAGTTTTGATGTCGACTGTCAACGAGACGAGATCTGTAGACGGATTATTGGAAATACTTTCTTGCATAGTTCTCATCATAACAACTTCGCTACAACATGCTACCTTGCGAA
>JAZGCR010000070.1:0-8100 GCA_036477105.1 Nitrosomonadaceae bacterium
CTACCATGTCGGTGAGCAAATCGGCCTTAGCCAGTTTTGCAACTTCGCCTGCTTGTTTTGCAAGCGCCTTACCACCTAATTGCAAACCAATCTCTTGTGCAATTGCCCGCACACGATCCACTCGATCGCTCTGCATTCCAAGCTTGTTGTGATATACAACTCTACTTAAACCTTCCACACGAGAAGCCAACGTCTTCTTCCGATCCTGATCAAAGAAGAATTTTGCATCCGCTAAGCGTGCTTGTAGAACGCGCTCGTTACCATGGATGATGTTGGAGGGGTTGTCTGTTTTAATATTGCTAACGATCAAAAAACGTGGCAACAGATTGCCATCACTATCCAGTAATGGAAAATATTTCTGGTACTTCTTCATTGAAAGTATCAGGCACTCCTGCGGTACATCAAGAAATACCTGACTGAACCCCCCTGCATACACTTCCGGATATTCAACCAACGCGGTGACTTCATCTAATAGCGACTCATCTCGCAAAATTTCCCCATATTCTTTTTTGCTGGATTCGAGTAATTTTTCCCATATCAACTGTTTGCGTTTCTCAAAACTCGCAATGACATATCCCTTCTCACGTAGCACGTTTTCATACTCACTAGCGTGGGGAATAACAATGTGGGTCTTGCCTAGAAAACGGTGCCCCAGAGTTTCTGCCTTGGTACTGCGCAATCCAAGTAGTGCTTCTGGTTCACGTAGTACATTTTTGCCATGTATCATAAAAAAATTATGTACAGGACGAACAAAGTGTGTGTCACCGATGCCCCAACGCATCACCTTGGTAACCGGCATCTTTGGCAATAAATCTTGTAAAACTTTAATGAGTATGCTTCCGAGGCTTTGGCCAGGCTGCTTATGCTTATAGATGTAGCAAAGTACGCCCTTATTATCAGGCCCTTGTTGTAAGTCATCTATGGCAACTCCGCATGAACGTGCAAATCCTTGTAGCGCTCGAGTTGCCTTACCAGAATCATCATTTGCTGCGGCTACCGCTGGCCCCTTACGCTCGATTTGTCTCTCAGACTGAGCATCCAAAACTGCAGTTATGGAAACAGCCAAGCGACGCGGAGTAGCATAAGCCGTCACTTTACTTTCAGTAGTTAGTAAGCAATTCTGATCCAGGCCATTGAATATTCCTTGAGAAAAATTATCGCTCAAGATTTGCAATAACTTAGGTGGCAATTCTTCAGTCAGAATTTCTATAAGTAATGTATCTTGCATTTAGACCTATCAGTTCTATTTCGGAAGCATTGGAAAACCCAGTGCCTCGCGCGAATCGTAATACGCCGTTGCAACTAGTCGCGCCAATGCCCTGACTCGACCGACATAAGTTGCACGTTCCGTCACCGAAATTGCGCCACGCGCATCTAGTAAATTGAAGGCGTGGGAACACTTCATTACTTGTTCGTAACTTGGCAGGGGGAGACCCAATTCGATAAGGCGTTTTGCCTCAGATTCATACATACTGAACTGTTCCAAAAGAAGGTTTACGTTGCTGCACTCAAAATTGTATTTGGATTGCTCCGCCTCATTTTGGTGATAAACATCGCCGTAAGTGATTCCTTCTGTCCAAGTCAGGTCGAATACGTTCTCGACACCCTGCAGATTCATCGCAAGACGCTCCAAACCATAGGTGATTTCTCCTAGCACCGGCATACAGTCAAAACCACCAACCTGCTGGAGGTAAGTAAATTGCGTTACTTCCATACCGTTAAACCATACTTCCCAGCCCAAACCCCAGGCCCCAAGCGTAGGAGATTCCCAATCGTCCTCAACAAATCGAATATCGTTCACTGTAAGATCAATTCCCAATTCTCCCAACGAATCAAGATACAAATCCTGAATATTGTCGGGTGAAGGCTTTAGTACCACCTGGTACTGATAGTAGTGCTGCAAACGATTTGGGTTATTTCCGTAGCGCCCGTCTTTGGGACGACGAGATGGCTGCACATAAGCAGCTTTCCATGGCTCTGGCCCTAGAGCACGCAAGAAAGTGGCCGTATGGAACGTGCCTGCTCCCATTTCCATGTCATACGGCTGTAACAACACACAACCCTGATTGTTCCAATAGCGTTGTAGAGTAAGGATAATTTCCTGGAATGTAAGCATGAAAATGCCTGAGTGAAACCACAATGATCTAAACAATTGCGATTTTACAGGGTTTTTCTTGTGCCGCGAAAGATCGGTAACAAACCCATGAGTAAAGACAACCCAATAAATCCCAATACCAAACTATTTCCAAAACGAACATAGGGAGTTGCACCCGTGTATCCCTGCGCCGTGCCGTTCAGTGCAGTTGTAGTAAACACTTCTGCTTTTTGCAACACTACACCACGTTCATTTATGATGGCACTAACGCCAGTATTGGTAGCACGCAACATATAGCGACCCGTCTCGAGCGCGCGCATTTGCGAAATTTGCAAGTGCTGTTGTGGACCGATGGAACGTCCAAACCAGGCGTCGTTACTGACGTTAGCAAGCAGTGTTGCTTGCGGCAACTGATTGATCAGTTCTTCACCAAATACATCTTCGTAGCAAATATTTACTGCGACACTTTGTCCGGCCAGACTCATAGGACGCTGATTAGACCCACCACGCGAAAAATCCGATAGCGGAATTTTCAGTACATTTATGATCCAACCAAACACGGGCTTTAGCGGCATGAACTCACCAAATGGTACCAAATGATGCTTGCGGTATATCTGTTCAGTAGAAGCACCAAAACTGAACATGGAGTTATAATACTCGCCAGATCGTTTGGATGTTTCAACCATGCCAACGAGGATATCGCCATTATTCCGTTTCGCATGAGTAGAAAGCTGCGCTAGGTAATTGAAAGGCACCTTGTCATGAGCCAGCGGTACCGAAATTTCTGGTGCAATGATAAGACGACTGTTACTTTTATGCGCTAGCTTGGCATATCTATCCATCGTATGAATAACATGCTCTGGCTTCCATTTCATTTCCTGAGAAATATTTCCTTGCAGCAAACTTACCGTTACCGGCTCACCTTGCGGCTCAGTCCAGCGGATATGCTGTAAACCGAAACCGATAATCCAGATCGCAGATAGAAACATCACATTGCGCCAAGTGCGTAATTTTTTTTCAAAAAACAAACTTATGAGTGCAGCACTAAAAACAAGTACCAGTGAGACACCATAAACTCCTACCACCGCAGAGAAACCTGCAAGGGGACTAGAGGGAGCCTGCGAATAACCTACTGCTAGCCAGGGAAAACCGGTAAATAACACACCGCGTAACCATTCAGACAACGCCCACAGCGTAGCAGCTAATAATGACCATACTAATGGCGTCTCAATATGTAACTTCCTCAGTACCCAGCCTGTTAATGTCGCGAATAAAGAAAGGTAGGCACAAAGAATGATCAGGAAAAACACCGCAATTGATATTGGCATTGCGCCGAACTCGTGCAAGCTTACATATATCCAGGTAACGCCTGCGCTAAACATGCCCATACCAAAACAAAAACCAAGCAAAGCTGCTTGTAGTGGTGTTTCGCTCTTGCGCCAAAAATGGAGTAGTAGTGCAATTGTGACGACTGGAACAGGGAAAAGGTAGAATGGCGCAAATCCTAGAACGGTAAGGGCGCCAAGTAAGAAGGTAGTGATCAAATAGGGGCTGACATTATGTTTCGAATCTCGAACTTCAATCCTCGAGCTTTTGCTACTCAATCCTCGCACTTACTTTCCTCAACCAACACTGTATGCAACCTACGGCTATCAGCATGCAATACCATGAACTTTAAGGAGCCTATGACAACCGACTCACCACGCTTAGGTAACCTTTCAAATTTATTCAGTACTAGACCACCAACAGTGTCGTAATCCTCATTACTAAATTCTACCCCAAGTACTTTATTAAAATCGGCTATTTCGGTGATAGCTTTAACTCGGTAATGACCATTCTGGTCCTGTACAATATTGTCTTCTGACTCGTCGTAATCATACTCATCTTCAATATCTCCAACAATTTGTTCCAACACATCCTCAATGGTCACCAATCCCGCAACACCACCGTACTCATCCACTACAATTGCTATGTGGTTCCGGTTACTACGAAAATCCTTCAGCAGCACATTGAGTCGTTTAGATTCAGGGATGAAAACTGCCGGACGCAATATTTCACGCGCATTAAACTCCTCTCCCCCAGCATAATAGCGCAACAAATCCTTTGCCAATAAGATGCCAATCACGTTGTCCTTACTGTCCTCAGTTACTGGAAAACGTGAGTGTGCTGTTTCGATCATCAGTGGAACGAATTTATCCGGTGTTTCGCTGATGTCGATCACATCCATTTGTGAGCGTGGAACCATGATATCGCTCGCTTGCATTTCAGACACCTGCATCACGCCCTCAATCATGCTCAGAGCGTCGGAATCAAGCAGGTTGTGCTCAAACGCAGAATGCAACAACTCTATCAGCTGTTCGCGGTCTTCCGGCTCATGTAAGAGCAGCGTACTCAAGCGCTCAAGCCAGCTATGTTTAGGCAAAAGATTGTTCATATTAAAACATTAGTCCGTATGTAAGGAAAATGGGATATAGACAATCATGCATAAAAACTGTTCTACATAGAATTTTGTTAGGATTCCTTGTCATGAGCTCAGATATATTTGGCATTTATGTCTCTATAATCCTAGGATTCTTGGTAGGGATCATCGAACCCTAGCCTCGTAATAATTTTTGTTTCCAACTGCTCCATTGTCGCCGCATTCTTGTGACCTTCGTGCTCGTAGCCCTGAAGGTGAAGAACACCATGTACCGCAAGGTGAGCATAATGTGCTGTCAGATCTTTATGCTGCAGATTTGCTTCCTTCTCAACCACTGCAGCACATAGCACAATATCACCGGATAAAGGCAAGGTAACTCCATAAACAAAGGTCAATACGTTAGTAGCGTAGTCTCTGCCACGAAAATCTCGGTTATATCTGCGGCCCTCCATTTCACCAACGATACGCAATACGATTTCCGCATCCTGTGTAAGCCCAGCTTTAAACCATTTACGAAATTGTAACTGCGTAGGAATCCTCTTTAAATGGGATGAAATGTCAGTTGCATACTGTACTGTTAGATTCAGTTTCATATCTGTACGGATGAATCCTACGACAAACTCAGAAACTCGTCCCTATTTTTCATACTTTTCGTAGGCGTTAACAATTCTTTGCACCAAAGGATGCCGTACTACATCCTCAGCCTCAAAATTGGTGAAAGCAACACCACGCACTTTTTCTAACACCTGTTTGGCTTCCACCAAACCACTTTTCTGGTTCTTAGCCAAATCAATCTGTGTAACGTCGCCTGTCACAACTGCCTTGGAACCGAAGCCAATACGTGTAAGAAACATTTTAATCTGCTCCGGTGTAGTATTCTGCGCTTCATCGAGAATGATGAACGATTGATTCAATGTGCGTCCGCGCATAAAAGCAAGCGGAGCAACCTCAATTGCGCTGCGCTCAAACTGCTTGCTAGTTTTATCGAACCCCATCAAATCGTATAGTGCATCATAAAGCGGTCTCAAATAGGGATCTACTTTTTGTGCCATGTCGCCAGGAAGAAAACCGAGACGCTCGCCAGCTTCTACCGCCGGACGTACTAGTACAATGCGCTCTACTGCATCCCGCTCCAGCGCATCAACCGCACTGGCTACAGCAAGATAAGTCTTGCCTGTACCCGCTGGACCAATAGAGAAAGTAATATCATGTTCCTGAATCTGCTTTAGGTACCGTACCTGACGCGGTGTCCGGCCGTGTAAATCGCTACGGCGAGTAATGAGTGCCGGTATTGACACTCCCTGTTCAACAGAAACGGTTTGTTTTGCCGAGTGATGCGGGTTCATCACCTCGATTAAACCTAATTGAACTTGCTCGATACTCAGATTATGTTTCGCCTGACTGTAAAAATTTTGTATTACCCACGCTGCAAGCTTAGTTTGAGAAACTTCGCCTCGTATACTGAAATGCTCACTACGCCGTATGATGGAAACATCGAGAGCGGATTCAATTTGCACAAGGTTTTCGTCCAGCACCCCACATAAGTTGGCAAGACGCTGGTTATCAGCTGGAGGGAAAGAGATTTCGACTGGCTTGGGTCTCAAGGGGGTTCAAAAACAGTTAAAAAATCTTAATTCTTATAGTGACAATCGTGCTTAGCAGGAGATGAGGCACTATATGTGCCTCACACAATTTTACCGCGTAATGAGTGCGATAGAGCAGCAGTTATTTCAACACCTATGAAATGGCCGGTTACGTCAAAATCGCCAGAGAAATTTACCATGCGGTTGTTGTCGGTACGTCCACAAAGTTCGCTAGGATTCTTTCTGGATATCCCCTCTACCAAGATATGTTGTGTCGTTCCTACCATGCGTTGACTAACAGCTTGTGCCTGTCGCTGAATCCTCTCCTGAATGCGTTGTAGCCGATCCTGTTTTATTTCGTGTGGGGTATTGTCGGACATTTCGGCAGCTGGTGTGCCGGGGCGCGCACTATAAATAAAGCTGAAAGAATCATCAAAATTTACCTCCTCAATCAATTTCATTGTAGCCTCGAAATCGGCTTCAGTCTCGCCGGGGAAACCGATGATGAAATCAGAGGTAAGCGAAATATCGGGACGGACAGCACGGAGTTTTCGGACAATGGATTTATATTCCAGCGTAGTGTAACCACGTTTCATTGCTGCCAATATCCGATCAGAACCAGATTGTACTGGCAGGTGTACGTGGCTTACCAGTTTAGGTAATTTCTCATAGGTTTCAATAAGGCGCACTGTGAATTCTCTAGGATGAGAGGTAGTATAGCGGATGCGTTCAATACCGGGAATCTCATTGATATATTCAAGTAACAGTGCTAAATCTGCAACGTCACACTCTGCCCCATCTTCCATTAATCCACGATAGGCGTTGACATTCTGTCCCAGCAGAGTAACTTCTTTTATGCCCTGATCTACCAATCTCGTGACTTCTACCAGCACGTCACTCAATGGACGCGAGACCTCCTCACCGCGAGTATAGGGCACTACACAGAAACTGCAATACTTGCTACAACCTTCCATGATGGAAACAAAAGCGCTTACACGCCCCGTGCGCCCCTCGAGTTGAATTAGCGATTCTGGCAATTGATCGAATTTTTCAATTTCAGGAAAGGTAATATCCACCTGCGACTGGCCGGTAATTTTACGTGCTTCTATCAATTGTGGTAACCGGTGTAAAGTTTGTGGTCCGAACACTACGTCTACATAAGGCGCGCGCTTAATAATGGTTGCTCCCTCTTGACTGGCAACACAGCCACCCACACCAATAAGTAAATCGGGGTTAGCTTTTTTCAGAGACCTAACACGTCCCAAATCATGAAACACCTTTTCCTGAGCTTTTTCGCGTACCGAGCAGGTATTAAAAAGAATCATGTCAGCATCATTAGGATTATCGGTTTGTTCCATACCCTGAGTAGCATGGAGCAAATCCGCAATTTTTTCGGAGTCGTACTCGTTCATCTGGCAACCAAAGGTTTTAATGTAGAGTTTTTTGACCATAAATAAGGTGCTACGATTTGACTATCATTGAATATTAGTATTTGTTTCTACTCATTTTCGTACTTTCCTTCTTCTTCTGCCCGAGCAGCCTCTTTGGGAGTAAGCAGCCAAATACGTTGCACGTCACCCGTAGGTCCAACCCAGTATAAGATTGGACCAAATTTGGTAAGCATCGTTGGCAGAATAATAAGATTATTTGTTCCACGAATTTGCCCGCCCGCACCCAGTTGCAAAATCTCACCGTTTATCTCGACTTGGGGATAATCGATCGCTGTGAGTTCTCCCAGCTTACTATCCGATGGGGGCGAAGGGAATAACCGAGATAATTGAGCATGAACATTGCTGGTAAGAACTGCCACCGCAGCAATAAATACAATCGGCAGAAACAACTTTTTTTTCATTGTTAATTAATTGCTGTTTCCCAAATCATCATATGAGCACTTAGAAGAAAATAGAAGTATAAATTGTACCAGCTCTCTACGATCTAAATCTGGTTTAGCCATAAAAGTTAACTAAAGCAAGTGATGTTTATAGTATAAGCGTAACGCATCA
>JAZGCR010000071.1:0-4309 GCA_036477105.1 Nitrosomonadaceae bacterium
TTTATGCCACTGCAAATGCGCCTAGTTAAGGCACGAAAACTAAATGCAGATTTGTTCATATCGATCCACGCTGATGCCTTTGTTAAGCCACATGCGCGCGGTTCTTCTGTGTTTGCATTATCTGAACGCGGTGCAACTTCAGCTACAGCACGCTGGTTGGCAGATAAGGAAAACGATGCTGACTCGATCGGTGGCGTTAATCTAAAAAACAAGGATCCCTATCTCAAGGAAATTTTGTTAGATTTGTCACATACAGGGACTATCAAATATAGTCTTAAGCTTGCCAGGGAGGTATTATTCGAAATTGGCGAAATAAATCACCTACATAAGAGCTATGTAGAGCAGGCAGGATTCGCTGTACTCAAGTCGCCTGACATTCCTTCAATTCTGGTGGAAACCGCATTCATCAGTAACCCGGATGAAGAGAAAAGACTAATAGACAGCGCCTACCAGGACAAAATGGCTAAAGCAATGCTCGTTGGGATTAAACGCTACTTTGCTAGGAATCCCCCCCTATCGCGCTCAAAATCAAAAATGGTGTGGTTAGAGTAGCTTTTTTTCATATTTAGAGAATTTTACTTTAAGTCCCCGATAGATTCCTAGCCGTAGTACTACTTCTACGCCATAATCACTCCGTTGAATTATCCAAGGTGTTCATGTGGACAACGAAGATTTATCCAAATGAAAAATTGATAGAAGCGACACTGTTGATCTAACTAGCCGCAAGAAACGTCCGCGCCTTATGATTACTCTCGTGTCATTGCAGCGCTGTTATTGCTGGTAGTTGCATATTTCAGAAACGTCACAGCTGTTGAGGTAGAGTCCGCCACGGTTACTACTGCTTATCCTTCGCAATCGTTCACGTTTAACTTTTATCTCCTGTACATTCGTACTGCGCAATTACAATCACCGGTGGATGTCTTCTATGGTATCCATGTGGAAATGAAGTTGGCCTTGGCGGCATTCATCAAAATAACGCTCTAAAGGAGCGCGTATAACACGAAAAGCTATTTTATCCCAAGGAATCTCTTCTTCACTGAAAAGTTTTACATCCAAACTTTCGTTTCCTGGCTTGAAATTCAAATCCAGCAATCGTGCACGAAATAGAATGTACACTTGATTAATATGAGGCAGATTATAAATAGCATAGAGAGCACCCATTTCCACTCGGGCATTAGCTTCTTCCATGGTTTCGCGTGCAGCGGCCTGAACCAAGGTCTCGGCATTTTCCATAAATCCTGCAGGTAAAGTCCAAAATCCATGGCGCGGCGCAATGGCTCTGCGGCATAACAATATCTTATTACCCCATTCCGGTATGCAGCCCACTACCATCTTAGGATTATGGTAATGAATGATGCTACACGCTGGACATACGTAACGCAGTAACGTGTCGCCTTCGGGGACACGTAACTCCACCGGATTTCCGCAGTTGCTACAATATTTCATTGAGGTGTCTCAGCAGGATGTCGCGTGCATGTCGTTGAGCGAGTGATGAGTACATCTTAATTTTAACATGTGGACAATCATTTCATTTATAGTCGACGATAATGCAGCCATAGCTCGCCATTTCTCGCAGCGTGAAAATTTGTTATGCCTACATAGTATCCGCGCAAGGAGACTTATTCTGATATGATCTAACATGGATAGATACTAAATTAAATCAATCACTTCACCATGAAACTCGCCGTTGCTCAAATCAATTGCACAGTCGGCGACCTTGCTGGCAATGCCAAAAAAATTCTTGACTACACTAACCGAGCTAAAAACAAGGGTGCTTCACTGGTGGTTACACCAGAGTTGGCGCTATCTGGTTATCCACCCGAAGACTTATTGCTGCGGAAGGGATTTTGTCTTGCCTGCATAAATACGCTTGAAAACCTCGTAAAAGAAGTAAATGGTATCACTTTGTTGGTGGGGCATCCTTACTTCGCCGACAGCAAAATTTACAATGCTGCTTCAGTAATTTGTGACGGAAAAATTATCGCTACGTATCTCAAGAACAATCTTCTCAATGACGTCGTATTTAAGGAATGTCGTTATTTTGAGCCTGGTTCAGACATCTGTATTTTTTGTGTTGAGGGAATAAAATTTGGCGTAAATATCTCCACAGATGTCTGGCAAGAAATCAATGTAACCCATGCCAAAGAAAAAGGGGCCGAGGTATTAATAGTATTAAGTGCGTCACCTTACCATATAAACAAGCAAGCCTCACGCCACAAGATGATACGCCAGCGCATCTGCGAGACAGGCATAACCGTTATCTACGCTAATCTAGTAGGTGGACAGGATGAGTTGGTTTTCGACGGAGCTTCTTTCGTCATCAATAATAAAGGTGAACTTACTCATCAGTTTGATGAGTTTACAGAAACACTAGGCCTGATCGAACTACAAAATAGCTTGCCTATGCGAGGGACAGTTCTCCAATCGCGAATTCTGCAAGCAAGTATTTATAGTGCGTTGTGCCTTGGAGTGAAAGATTATATTGGAAAAAATGATTTTACTGACGTACTACTAGGACTATCTGGTGGTATTGATTCGGCCCTTACTCTGGCAATTGCAGTAGATGCTCTGGGCCCTGATAGGGTATGGGCGGTAATGATGCCGTCGGAATACACTGCTGATATAAGCCTGCAAGATTCACGCACGATGTCTGAGACACTAGGCGTACGTTACAGTGAACTTCCGATCAAACCAGTGTTTGACCAATTTGTAAGTGCGCTAATGAGCGAATTCCAGGAGAGGCAAAAAAACGATGAAGTAGAAACCACAGAGGAAAACCTGCAAGCACGTATTCGTGGCACCCTCTTAATGGCACTATCAAATAAATACGGCGCTATTGTGCTGACCACTGGTAATAAGTCTGAAATGGCGACAGGCTATTGTACACTATATGGTGACATGGCAGGCGGTTTTGCGATACTAAAGGATATCAGTAAAACTATGGTGTACCAGCTTTGCCAGTATCGCAACGGTCTAAGCACGGTAATCCCAGAGCGCATTATCCGACGCGCACCTTCTGCTGAGTTGCGTCCAAATCAGATGGATCAGGACAGCCTTCCATCTTATGATGTTCTCGATGGCATCATTGAAGCTTACGTGGAACAAGATAAGTCATTGCATGAGATTATTGGCATGGGCTATGCCAAGACTGACGTGCGGCGTATCGTAGATCTAATTTGCGTGAGTGAATACAAACGTCGCCAATCCCCGATGGGTATCTGTGTTACTCGGCGTAGTTTCAGCAAGGACTGGTGCTATCCGATTACATCGAAGTATAAAGATGAGTTTTAACAGTTAATTAATATAACATAGTTGGAAAATGAGTTTCTCGGAGCTTTGTAAGGTTAGACTAGCATGCAGACTAAATTATCATTCAGCGCTATTAGAATATCTAATCAAAGGAATGTATCATGAGGAAAATAGAAGCCATCATCAAGCCTTTCAAACTTGACGAGGTACGTGAATCTCTTAACGAGATTGGAGTGAACGGGTTGACCGTTACAGAAGTTAAAGGCTTCGGTAGGCAGAAGGGACACACTGAGCTTTATCGCGGCGCAGAATACGTGGTGGATTTTATACCGAAGGTAAAAATAGAAACAATAGTGGCTGAAAAGCTTGTGGACATCACTATCGAAACAATTGTAAAGGCCGCCCGTACTGGTAAGATTGGTGATGGCAAGATTTTTGTCACTCGCATAGAGCAAGTAGTAAGGGTACGTACTGGAGAAACAAACGAGGCGGCGATTTAATTCTGACGCATACTAAATTGGCACTATGTATGTTCATGTAAGAGTCTAAGCATGAATGCTTAGACTGCTCATTGTTAAAGTTATTTAATATTATTTTTCCATCTTACAATGTTTTCATAGGGAGTATTCTGAGTTCTTCTTCATCGTATTTTCACATTTATCATTTTGAGCTTCGCCGCAGTACTGTGGAACTTAGTATGGGAATAGTTATCATATCTAAATGAGAACACGCTATATAATATCTATCCTGCTGCTATCGCTTGCTAATAATGTCGTTGCTAACGAGTTACCCGATCTGGGTGATGTGTCTCAGGCCACGATTTCGCCGTACCAAGAAAGACAGATTGGCCTGGAGATAATGTCTGAGATTCGTGCTCATGACAGTTATATTGATGATCCCGAAATAGCCGGATATCTCACCAACCTAGGTTATAAACTAATTTCCAGATCGAACGAGGCCCGACCAGACCAGGCATTTGAGTTCTTTGTCCTGCGAGACCCGTCGATCAACGCGTTCGCGTTGCCAGGAGGTTTCATGGGTTTTAATAGTGGACTCATTC
>JAZGCR010000072.1:0-4194 GCA_036477105.1 Nitrosomonadaceae bacterium
TACAGTTTTACTAGGTGCAAATAATGCAATTAACAACTAAGATTCGGTTTGCATGCACTCCGTTTACCTAATACCTGTTATTTTGCGCTGCCAGATATCAAGGGTGAAACTTTGGTCACCCGTCTCGAAAAAGAAAGCTTTGCGATTGCAAGAGGTGCTGCCTGCTCGAGTGTAACCCCTGGTCAAAGCCGTGTGCTGGATGCTATGGGGGTCGAACCGATGCTGGCACGTTGTGCGGTACGTATAAGTATGGGGAGAAACAACACACAGGAGCAACTTAATAACTTTCTTAAAGCGCTAAGTATCATAGTTAAAGAGTTGAGACTTATGGGTTCTGTGACGATTTAAGAACTAGAGTATCCTATTCGCCAGTTAATCAGAGAGATTTGAAACAAGAGATGCGAAGGATTCAAGGGTATTACGAACCTTCATTCTATTCTCTGTCTATAGCCAGATAATTGCCGGAATAATGGTCACTACCAATACATATACCAACCACTGTAGGTTATTTCTGGCTAACACTCCAACATAGTGCAGGATGATGATGATGACTGCGATTAGCGCATACACAAGAAACCACATCTTTACCCTCCCGTTTTAAATCAATTTAAATTTTTCCTATATTGTAAGCATGTTCAGCGTTCTTATAGATTTTCTACAATTACATTTATGATAGCTGAAACTCAGCCTGTAGGGAAGATACGGATCTTACTAACAAAATGAAAGCTAATTTGCACTACCTATTGGAGTGGTTATGAATCTTGTCAGCAGCAATCCAAATCCATCCTGTCCGGCTAGCCCAATTTACTTTATTATTAACAAGAGTTCCATTAAAAGCTAACATGCATTCAGATACTCTCATTGCAGGCATTTCAATTGGCCCCACTTGAATACCTAATATGTTTAGATAACTTGCAGATTTCCGCGTAGAATAATCGGCGAGAAAAGAACAAACTTCTTTGGATTCTCTCCTCAATAAATATATGATAAAGGGGTAACAAATTGGCACGGCCTAACTTTCAATATGAAAAACGCCAGAGAGATTTGGCAAAAAAGAAGAAACAAGAAGAAAAAAGACAGCGTAAGCTAGACAAAGCAAATACACAGCCCAATGATAATCTTAAACAATTGCTAAGTGTGACAGATACAAACGATGTGGGAAAGAGTGAATAGACCAGTGTAACTTACGCGAAAATGAAGCGTAAACATATCTATGCCATAACTGAATGAGGCCGTAAAGACATCACTGCCTGCATTCTGCAATAAATGATGGAATACGCATTAATAGTATACTTTCCGACATTTTGAAGAAAGCACACTTTTGTCGGTTGTGTATCAAGACAATAACTGCCTAAAGTTCTACTTCTAAAGAATAAATCCTAGCTAGCTCTACTTAGATAATAAAGAAGTAAATCATATTAGAGCGTATTATATCAATCGTTCCTCAAGATAATTTGGTCCGCCTAACGCATGCGATTTATGCGCTCCACGCTCTCAGCGTCGTGATGGGATTCATTGGGTCAGCGCTTATCATTACGACCTTCCTTACGGGCTGGCCGTCAATCATTGCTGTTATCATCAACTACATAAAGCGAGGTAATGTGTACGGTACCTATCTTGATTCCCATTTTGGCTGGCAGATACGTACGTTCTGGTATGCGCTATTGTGGATGACAATTGCTGTAATATTGTTCATGACAGTGATTGGCATCGTACTTGCCTACATTGTCGCGGTTGGTGCTGGTATCTGGATATCCTACCGCATCATTCGTGGCTGGATTGCGCTTAATGAAGGTAGATCTATGCCGATCTAACGGGGAAATTTAGTTTCCCTGTTGCAGTGAATATATAAGCGGGCAAGAGTGCCTTTGCTGCGTATAAAGAACACCCGAGGAACAAGTAACAACAGTGGTAATCCAGATTTAATTTCCAATAAAAACAGGGCGCACCAGAATTTCCCGGTGTGCTCTTTAGGGTGCCAAATATTTATAACAAAGGAACAATTAATAGTGCAACGATGTTCATGATCTTAATAAGCGGGTTGATAGCAGGACCGGCGGTATCCTTATAGGGGTCGCCAACAGTATCACCGGTCACAGCTGCCTTATGTGCTTCAGAGCCCTTTCCGCCTAAATGACCATCCTCTATATATTTCTTGGCATTGTCCCAAGCCCCGCCACCTGCAGTCATCGAAATAGCCACAAAAATTCCGGTAATGATGGCACCAATCAATACACCACCCAAGGCTACTGGGCCAAGCACGAGACCAACGATCAGTGGTATTGTTACAGGTAGAAGAGAAGGAACAACCATCTCCTTGATAGCCGATCTGGTTAGCATATCTACTGCCTTGGAATAATCTGGCTTAGCTGTACCTTCCATAATACCTTTAATTTCCTTGAACTGACGGCGCACTTCTACCACCACCGAGCCGGCGGCCCGACCAACGGCCTCCATTGCCATTGCACCAAATAAGTAGGGCACCATGCCGCCTATGAACAAGCCGATAATGACCATGTGGTTGGACAGATCAAAGGTGATGATCTCGCCACGGGCGGAAAGTGCATGAGTGAAATCAGCGAACAATACCAGCGCAGCTAGACCGGCAGAGCCGATGGCGTAACCTTTTGTCACCGCTTTTGTGGTATTGCCAACGGCATCTAGAGGATCGGTGATGTCACGAACTTCTTTCGGCAAATCGGCCATTTGCGCGATACCACCGGCGTTGTCGGTAATCGGTCCATAAGCGTCAAGCGCTACGATGATACCGGCCATGGACAGCATCGAAGTTGCAGCAATAGCTATGCCATATAGGCCTGCTAGTTCATGTGCACACCAGATCGAAAGACACACGACCATCACTGGAGCAGCAGTAGATTTCATTGAGACACCTAGGCCAGCGATGACGTTGGTTCCGTGGCCCGTGCTAGATGCTTCAGCGATATGCTGAACTGGCTTGAATTCAGTGGATGTGTAATACTCGGTAATCCAAACCATTGCTGCGGTCAACACTAGACCGACCAACCCAGCAAGATACAATTTCATCGATGAAATTAACTCACCTTCAATTACTACGCCATCACCCAGCATCATAGTTGTAATGGGGTAATAGGCAATTGCAGCCAAAACACCCGCAACGGCCAATCCACGGTAAAGCGCGTTCATGATCTTTCCACCTTTGCGCACCTTAACAAAATAGCAACCTACTATTGAAGCAATAATTGAACATCCGCCCAGAACCAGCGGATAGAGCACTACATTTGGATCGGCATCAGCGATCAGCAGTCCGCCCAGTAGCATAGTAGCAATAATGGTCACAGCGTAGGTTTCAAACAAGTCAGCAGCCATGCCAGCACAATCGCCCACGTTGTCACCCACGTTATCGGCAATTACTGCAGGGTTGCGAGGGTCGTCCTCAGGAATACCGACCTCAACTTTGCCGACCAGATCGGCGCCTACGTCGGCGCCCTTGGTAAAGATACCACCACCAAGGCGAGCAAAAATGGAAATCAACGAACTACCAAAAGCCAAGCCCACTAAGGCGTGAGTGGCATTTGATGAAGTGGCGCCCAAGCCAACAGTGAGGAATGCATAGTACCCTGCTACCCCCAGAAGGCCTAGACCGACAACCAGCATACCAGTGATTGCACCGCCCCTGAAAGCTACATCCAGTGCTGGACCGAGACCTTCCCTGGCCGCTTCTGCGGTACGCGAATTGGCGCGGACAGACACGTTCATACCGATATAACCAGCAAGACCCGATAAGAGAGCACCAAGAGCAAAGCCAACAGCGGTCTGCCAATCCAAGGTGAAAAGAATGGCCACCAGCAAAATTACACCAACAATGCTAATGGTTGAATATTGCCGATTCAGGTAAGCAGAAGCGCCCTCCTGAATTGCGGCGGAAATCTCGCGCATGCGCTCGTTCCCACTCGGCAAGGCCAAAATCCATTTAATCGATAACGCCCCATACAAGAGCGCCGCCATCGCGCAAAAAATTGCGATGATTAAACCAGTACCCATTTGAAACTCCAATTAAAGTCAGACCGTTTATGAATGTATGCGGGATATCGGCCTAGTAATTCCGCATTAGGAAATTTACTCGTAACGTAAAAGAAATAAAAAATATTCTCAACTCTATCGTTAAATATAATGTAACTCAAATCTTAAAATTACCCAGTTTTCTCTTAACTC
>JAZGCR010000073.1:0-6076 GCA_036477105.1 Nitrosomonadaceae bacterium
AGCGTATCCGACCAGACAAGCACAGCTCAGAAATATCATCAAAAAAACTACTCTTGTTCCTAGTCTCATTTACAGATTCTGACTAGCTGTAGAAGCTAGGTTCGAACTTTGCATGATCCCAACTTTCTTCATCCTTCGCATTCCTCCCGCTACCATATTATATTCCAGTAAGCGACAGTCTAGCGCAGCGTTAAATAAGGGGATTCGGCATGAGGCAGCTAAACGTATTAATTTTTGGAAAAGAGTATCGCCGGTGAAAAAATAAGTGTTCCAGCCGATGAATTTTTTCTTTAGCACGTCTCTCAGTTTTGGATAGAGTTCTGCAAGTTTTTTCTGTTCACCTACGCGTATACCATAGGGCGGATTAGTAATAAGTATGCCGGTCGATGCAGCCGCGGAGATTTCTAAAATGTTCCCCTGTTTCAGCACAACTACTTCAGCAAATCCCGCCACAGAGAGATTAGTACGGTAACAAGTATGCCAGCTACCCTGAAATTTCACCCTACCATCACTCGTTTGCACAGAAAATGTGCCGAGTTTCTCCTGTTTAGTGGCGAGTATTAACTCAAGTCCGCGTGGACAAGGAGCGAAAAAGTGGTAAGGTGTCATGTAGGCGATGTTACAGTAGTGCTAGCTACGGTACCGGGCGGTCTATTTGGTGGTTTTTACACCATAGGCGAGCAGTACCCACGCACTCAGAAATGCCATGCCGCCGAGCGGCGTAATCGCACCTAGCTCATGTATTCCTGTGAGACTTAGCGCGTAGAGGCTGACTGAAAATAGTACAATTCCTGCAAGCATTAGCCAGCCTGACAGTGCCACAGACCTAGATTTAGGAAAGTGTAACAACACCAAGCCGACCACAATGAGACCAAGCGCATGATAGAAATGGTATTGCACGCCTGTCTGATACACAGCAAGCATGTCTGCAGAGAGCCTTAGTTTTAAACCATGCGCACCAAAGGCGCCGAAAGCTACGCACAGAAACGCATTGATTGCGCCAAGTATAAGAAAGATTCTTGGCATTGGAGATATGATTCCTTGATTGAGAAAGATTCAGCAAGCTCGCTTAAGACACATATGATTTAATCGGGAGCAACGGCACTAAGCGTGTTAAGGTTTGGTGCAGGTGCTCACTATGTTCCCAGTCTGCACTACCCTTTCTGGAATGTCCACATAGATAGAGAGTTTTATGATTATATCGCTATGCTAGCCTAGGTTCCTATTTTCCTTTCTCTAACACTTTCGCCTTGCCCCATCCTCTGGCAAATGATAACCAGATGTTATCACCAATGCTGAACTGATCGCTATTCCGTAGCACGCTACCGTTTTTGTCGTAGGCGATGCTGTAGCCACGTTCTAGCACAGATTGAGGGTTTAGATGGGTAAGGTGCGCTTGTTGTCGTTGCAATTCAAATGTAAGTGTATCAAAACGGTGAACAATTGTTCGACGTAAACGCAGATCTAGTTCGTATAGTTGTGCGACCAAGCGGGAGACATCTGGCCTTGCAGCAGCAACGCGCTGATTCAATTCACGCAAACACCAACGTCTATTTTCAAAATAACGTAGCCAGGTACTGGCAAGCCGTTCGCGTAAATGTTGGAGGTGCATAAGCTGGATATGAATTCGTTCATCTGGGTGTATTAGACGGTGCGAAAGCATATCGATGTGTTGCATGTAGCTTTCAAGGCTATTCTGAATTATGCGTTGCATACGGCTACACAGAGTTTTTACGTGATGCAATAATTCTTCCCGATCCGGGCAAATAAGGTGTGCTGCGCCGGTAGGAGTTGGTGCACGAACATCAGCAATAAAGTCTGCAATAGTAAAATCAGTTTCATGACCTACACCGCAGATGATTGGAATAGGGCATGAAGCAATTGTTCGCGCTACAACCTCTTCATTAAATGCCCATAAGTCTTCAATATCACCACCGCCTCGGCATAGAATTAATACGTCGCACTCACTACGTTTAGTTGCTGTCTGAATGGCCCCTGCTATTTTTGTCGCTGCACTGTCACCTTGTACTAGGGTGGGGTAAATAATCACTGGTATGGAAGGCATGCGGCGCTGTAATGTGGATAACACGTCACGCAGTGCTGCGCCAGTGTAGGAAGTTACGATACCTATTTGTTTCGGAAAAGATGGTAGCGGCTTTTTACAGGCGGGATCAAACAGTCCCTCTTTCTCTAGTTTGGTCTTAAGTTGCTCAAATGCTTTAAATAGAGCTCCCCGTCCTGCCAGACGGATGGTATCCACGTTCAGCTGAAAATCGCCACGTGTTTTGTAAAGTGTGACCAATGCACGCACTTCAACCTGCATTCCGTCTTCAGGTTGCCAATCTAGATACTTGTTTTTGTGACTGAAGATAACGCAACGTACTTGCGCATTGGCGTCCTTAAGGGAAAAATACCAGTGTCCCGAATCGTATCGCTTAAGATTGGATATTTCACCACTGACCCATAATCGTGGAAATGCATGTTCAAGCAAGTCTTTGGCGCTATGGTTTAATTCGCTTACACTCAAGATTACATGGGTATTTCCTGTTTCTGGAGAAAAATTCATCTTGACATTCTACAATAATCCACATTTGAAACAAAATTTCATCATTGCATTGAGCAAACCCATGTGAATCCAGATAAAATATATAACTATTTAATTTCAAATAGATAAATTAAAGGTCAGAAATTAATCGAATTAGAAAATATTGTTGTGAGTGGATGACTTAATCCCTATATTTACAAACTACCCACAAGCTTATACACAGTAATTGTGGACAAGAAAAAGCATCATGCTTCTGATTAATAATATGCTTTCGTCCTTGCCGAAAACACGCAGGCAGGATACATTACGACTCTAATTTTTACCTAGGTCACCGAGGAGAATATTACTTGTATGCTTTGATTCAAGCCGCTGGCTGGCCAATTTGGCTGATTATTGTAGCTTCTATCATCGCTGTTAGTATTATCGGCGAACGGGTATGGGCCTTACGCTTAAATGTAGTGACCCCGAGAGGCTTGCTGTCCAAAGTGATTCGGGAATATCGGGAGCGTGGTGTGAGTGCCGACATGCTTGTGCGTCTGCACTTACATTCACCCTTGGGTCAGGTATTTGCAGCAGGATTGAAGAATATCAAAAGCACACGTGAAGTCATGAAAGAATCCATTGAAGAAGCTGGTCGTGCTGTTTCTCATGATCTTGACCGTTATTTGACCACTCTAGGTACTATTGCTTCTTTGAGCCCACTGCTGGGATTATTTGGAACCGTAATCGGTATGATTGAAATTTTTGGCTCTACTTCCCCTACTACTGGTGGCACTAATCCAGCGCAGCTTGCTCATGGTATTTCTGTAGCGCTTTACAATACTGCATTCGGTATTTTAGTGGCGATTCCAAGCATGATTTTTTACCGTCATTTTCGTGCTAAAGTGGACTCATTTGTAGTCGAAATGGAATTACAGACATTGAAACTCGTGGAGACTGTCCACGGTGAGCGTAAGGTTTGATTTAATAATACGAACGGTTCATATTTATCTTTTAGGATGTGGCTTAATCGACTAATGAATTTTCAACGTGGCAGACAAAAGGAAGAACCGGAGATTAATTTAGTGCCGATGATTGACGTGTTGCTGGTGATTCTAATTTTTCTGATGATTACCACTACATATTCGAAATTCTCCGAACTGGAGATTAGTTTGCCGAAAGCCACAGCGAATAAACCCTTTGATCGTCCCAACACTATTAACGTATCGGTGAGTTCTGTCGGGGGTTATGTGATCAATCGCATACCTATCAAATACAACAGTGTAGAAGGACTCAGTGATGAATTACGTACTGCTGCAGGTGACCAGCAGGATCCAATGATCGTCATAAACGCTGATGCTAATGCCACGCATCAGTCTGTTATCTCTGTTATGGAAGCTGCTCACCTTGCTGGGTACAATCACATCACTTTTATGACTGAAACCAGAGGTAAAAGGCAGTAGGCATGCCTTGCTGGATGATGAGATCTAGGCGTAATTGTGATAAGGAAAAAGAAATCACTGTAATTAATTTAGGCTTGTAATGCGACCTAGAATTTAACTAGTGATTCTTGGGTATGGCAAATCTAAATATAGTTGTATGACTATCTAAGGGTGATACTAAAAATATTGAGGAAATGAATTCATGGATGCAAAACTGCTTGATATTTTGGTGTGTCCACTGTGCAAGGGTCCACTGTTATATAGGAAGTCTGAGGGCGAACTGATTTGTAAGGCAGATCGACTCGCTTTCTTCATCAAAGATGGCATTCCAGTGATGTTAGAAGACGAGGCTCGCAAATTGCCTGCTGATGAAGAAGTTTAATCCAGATAGAATGTTTTGCTGGGAACAAATACCAGTAGATAAAGATCCAGCAGTGTTCTTCTGAGGAATTTTGATAGCTAAAAAACGAGCTAGATGAACTCAAATATTGCTGCCATTCTTGGCGCACTCATAGCTGATTCCGCCACACTCGGTTTGCACTGGATTTACGATCCAAAACGCATTGCTGAAATAGAGGCATCGAAAGGACTGGTGTTTTTGCAACCTGACGCTAGCCATTATGCTGGCATAAAGGGTTATTTTGCACATGGTGGCAAGGCGGCTGGGGAATCGTCTGGTTACGGCGAGGTGTGCCTTTTAATGCTCCAGCATCTAGTAAAACATGGCAGCTTTAATCGCATCGAGTATCAGACTGAATACCGAGCGTACTTTGGGCCAGGTGGTACGTTTATCGGATATATCGATTCACCCACTCGCCTGACATTGCATACGCTGTTACCGCTTGATCCCGCGGCATTCCCAGTGACTTCAGGTGCCGATGACGACCAGTTTTTATCATTGGCTGCACTTCCAGCATTGGTTGCAACCCACACTGACACTCTAGAAGCATTGATGAAGCGAGTTGATGAAATGGTACGTGTGACAAATAACAACGACTTAGCAGTTACTGCCGCACAATGCTCTGCCGCAGCATTGTTCGAGATACTTCATGACACGCCAATTAAACAAGCATTGGTCGATGCTCTGCAGTTTGCAGGTGATACGCTCAGACCACTACTTGAAGAGGCACTTGCTGTACAGACGCTGGATAGCGTTGCAGTTGCAGAACATTTCGGCTTTTCCTGCCATGTTGCAGACGGTTTACCTGTAGTTTTCCATATTGCACAGTGTGCTCCAGATTATCAAACCGCAATAAAGGCCAATATTCGTACTGGGGGAGATAATTGTGGTCGTGCCATTATGCTCGGTGCATTTATTGCGGCACATATGGCAAAGCAGGGTGGGCCTACATTTCCTGTTCCACTTGAGTGGCTTGCGAGGTATAGAAAGATTGTTGTTGCCGCTGACGCATGTGCGAAGCTTTAGCTAGGCATTTCTTATGTATAAGACGACAGTTAAATTTGTATGCGGGTTATCAGATTTTAATTTATGGAACACCTACATGATACCGTAAGCAAAATATGCGTGCTAAGCTAAAATTGGGAAATACGCAGAAGTGATACAACTATTTGTGAGAGGACTCAATATGACAACAACGCTAGGTAATCTATTTATTATCAGTGCCCCTTCTGGCACTGGGAAAACTAGCTTAGTCAAAGCGTTACTCCAGACAGATATAGACTTAAGTTTGTCTGTTTCATATACCTCAAGATTAGTGCGTCCCGGAGAGGTAGAAGGGCGGGATTATTATTTTGTAGAGCTGAAAATGTTCGAACAGATGCTGGAACACGATGAATTTTTAGAAAGCGCGGAAGTTTATGGGAATCTCTACGGAACTTCGCAAAAATGGATCGACAAGGCAATAGCTTCCGGACAAGACATTTTGCTTGAGATCGACAGTCAAGGCGCACAACAAGTGCGCAGGATTTTTTCCAATACGGTCAGTATTTTTGTTTTGCCGCCGTCGCTAGAAGTACTTGAAACCCGTTTAAGAAATCGCAACCAGGATTGCCAGGAGGTGATTGCACGGCGGATGGCTGCTGCACGTCAGGAAATCAGCCGCGTGAACGAATATGACTATGTTATTATCAACGAGAATTTGGATGAGGC
>JAZGCR010000074.1:0-4709 GCA_036477105.1 Nitrosomonadaceae bacterium
TAGCACATGAGCTGCAGGAAAGCGCGAAAAGCCATCAGCTTGATCCTGCTGCCATCTTTAATGCAGTTTCTGGTGTTCATCGGCGCTGTCGTGGTGCCTATGCTGTGGTTGCGATGATCGCAGGCTACGGATTACTAGCTTTTCGTGATCCTTATGGTATTCGTCCGCTGGTATTTGGTTGTGTAGACACGGAGCATGGCGTTGAATACTTGGTAGCATCTGAGAGCGTGGCACTTGATACGTTGGGGTTTAAGCTGGTGCGCGACATTGCGCCTGGTGAGGCAATTTTTATTGATGAGGAGGGTAATTTTTACAGTAAACAATGCACTGACAATTCTACCCTTAATCCTTGTATCTTCGAGTACGTTTATCTGGCACGCCCTGACTCGGTAATGGATGGTATTTCGGTGTATGAAACACGACTCAACATGGGTGAAAGCCTAGCCAACAAAATTACCAAAACTATGCGGCATCTTGACATTGACGTAGTAATTCCAATTCCAGACTCAAGCCGTCCTAGTGCTTTGCAGCTTGCAAATCAACTAGGTCTCAGCTTCCGTGAAGGATTTGTCAAAAATCGCTACATTGGTCGTACTTTCATCATGCCAGGACAGCAGCGTCGTAAATCAGTGCGCCAGAAGCTGAATGCTATGAGCGTAGAATTTCGTGGAAAGAATGTGTTGCTGGTAGATGACTCTATTGTGCGAGGTACAACCAGCCGAGAAATCGTACAAATGGCACAAGAGGCTGGCGCGCGTAAGGTATATTTTGCTTCTGCTGCTCCGCCAGTACGGTTTCCGAACGTATATGGGATCGATATGCCGACTCGTCAGGAGTTGATTGCTACCGGACGTGATGACGAGGATATCCGCCGCGAAATCGGTGCAGACTATCTTGTTTATCAAGATCTTGATTCACTAAAAAAGGATGTTTGTCGAATCAAGCCATCGATTGAACATTTTGAAACGTCTTGTTTCGATGGTAACTATATTACCGGTGATGTTACACCGGAATATTTGGCGGCAATAGAGGCGCAGCGCAACACTGGTACAACGTTGTCGCGAGCCGAGAATAGCACACAACTGGATTTGAGTTTGGTGGCAGCAGATTGATGGGTATTTGACAAAGCTCATTACTAAGTGTAGGTTGCCAATGTGCGCCGATTTGATGATCAGCTTGCGGGCGCGTTATAAATTCAGCTAAAGCGGGGAAAACCCGTTTTGGCAAATGCTGAACGGGTTTTTTGTTTGGAGGAAAACTTCTATGCCTGACGATTTTCAATTGGAGACACTTGCATTGCATGCGGGTATTCACCGTAGTCAGTTTGGTGAGCATTCAGAAGCCTTATATCTTACATCGAGCTTTGTATTTGATAATGCGGCTCAGGCCGCTGCACGCTTTTCCGGTGTGGAACCAGGTAATGTATATTCACGTTTTACTAACCCCACTGTAACTACTTTTGAAGAGCGACTTGCCGCATTAGAAGGAGCAGAGGCCTGTGTTGCCACAGCCTCCGGTATGTCGGCAATACTTGCCTGCGTGATGGGACTACTTTCTGCAGGGGATCATGTTATTGCCTCGCGCAGCTTATTTGGGTCCACACTGAATTTGTTTAATAATATTCTCAAACGCTTCGGTGTAGAAATTACCTTTGTTTCCCCTATTGATGTAGCAGAATGGCAGGCAGCAGTAAAAGCTAACACGAAACTTTTTTTTATAGAAACACCATCAAATCCTCTCACTGAAATTTCCGATATCACAACACTAGCTACATTGGCAAAGAAAACTGGTGCATGGCTTGCGGTAGACAACTGCTTTTGTTCGCCGATACTACAAAGACCACTAGACTTGGGTGCTGACATAGTAATTCATTCTGCAACCAAGTACCTTGAGGGCCAGGGCAGGGTGCTGGGTGGGGCGGTGCTGGGAAAGCGCGATCTAATAATGGAAAAAGGAGTGTTTGGTTTTCTTCGTACTGCGGGGCCGACTTTGAGTGCTTTCAACGCTTGGGTGATCCTGAAGGGAATGGAAACTCTCAAAATTCGCATGGATGCACATTCTGCAAATGCACTAGAAATGGCTCGCTGGCTTGAAATACAGCCCAATGTAACGAAAGTTTATTACCCCGGTTTGTCTTCGCATCCTCAGTACACTCTTGCCAAACATCAGCAAAAAACTGGTGGTGGTATTGTTTCGTTTGAAGTGAAGGGCGGAAAAGAAGTGGCATGGCGGGTGATAAATTCCACTCGCATGATTTCGATCACCGCTAATCTGGGGGATACTAAAAGTACACTCACGCACCCGGCTAGCACGACCCATTCCCGCATTAGTCAGGAAGAACGGGATGCTGCAGGGATCACTGACGGACTTTTGCGCATTGCAGTTGGGTTGGAGTCAGTGAAGGACATCAAGGCAGATTTGGCAAGAGGGTTAAAAGTGCTATAGCCAACAATCTGAATGTTTACTCGGCTATAAATTGACTATGCGTCCCACCAGTTCTTTTCATAGCACAATACAAACTTATCACCTCTGGTATAACATATTGTTCATCATTTGTGATTCGCGACCTTCTCCATTCAGAGGTGGAAATGGTAGTTTGAGGCAGTAGATGTGATCACTATAGCACGCTATATTACTTCCGCTTTTTGAAGTATCACGTCTTCCAATGGCACGTTCTGGTGACCACTATGGCTAGCTGTTTTTACTTTCTTAATCTTGTCTATAACATCCTTGCCCTCTGTCACCTTGCCAAACACACAGTAGCCAAATCCATCAGAGGTGGGCGATGTGTAGTTGAGAAAACCATTATCAGCAACATTGATAAAAAATTGCGCAGAAGCTGAATGCACGTTAGATGTGCGTGCCATTGCAACTGTATACGCTTTATTTTTGAGACCGTTGGCTGCTTCGTTCTGAATTGGGGCGCGGGCTTTCTTTTGGTTCATCCCCGATTCAAATCCGCCTCCCTGAATCATAAAATCATTAATTACTCGATGAAATATTGTATTGTCGAAATACCCACTGTTTACATAGTCAATAAAATTCTGAACTGTAAATGGAGCTTTCTCGCTGTTGAGTTCTAGGGTGATTACACCGTGATTGGTATGCAATTTAATCATATATATCCTTATTTTGCTGATTGCATCTCTGCAGGAGTAGGTTTTGTAGTTGAAATGGATTTAATTTCATTGATCATAATAATTTCTTTGGGTACATCTCTTGTGAAAGGTTTACTAGCGCTAGTAGGTGTCGCCGAGATCTTATTTACTATATCCATGCCCTTGATAACTCTTCCGAATACAGTATAGCCGTAACCTCGAGAAGTAGGTGTAGTATAGTTAAGAGATGTGTTATTGCCCACGTTTATAAAGAATTGCGCCGTAGCTGAGTGTGGATTTGAGGTACGTGCCATCGCTATCGTGCCAATCTCATTTTTAAGGCCATTAGCTGCTTCGTTCTCAATAGGTTGCTTAGTTGCCTTCTGCTTCAGAAACTTGTCGAATCCACCCCCCTGAATCATGAATCCTGGAATGACACGATGAAAAATCGTACCTTTATAGTGGTTCTCCTTCACATAAAATAAAAAATTCTTGACAGTCTTGGGCGCTTTATCAGGATAAAGTTCTAGTAAGATGTTGCCGAAATTAGTTTTCATTTCAACCTGCGGATTGGCTGCTAAAGCTGTAGTGCAAAGTAGAAATAAAAGAGTAATGAGTGACTTATAAATATGCATAAAACCTTCCTTAGGAAAATAGTAGTTTGTGGGTATACTTTTAATTGTATCGCATCCTCGTAAATATTTTCTAGTGCCCATGAATAGGGGAAAATTTGGTGATTTCCTCGTGCTATACTTCTTCGGCTTTTTTTGTTAAGTATGTGAGTTATTAAAGAATTTTCATGATTTTACCAATAAGCCAGCTAAGTTCAAAATCTTATTAGATGTTGAAAATCCATAATTCATTTACCAAGTGCAAACAGAACTTTGTCCCGCTGACTACGGGCAAGGTCAAGATATATGTTTGTGGTATGACGGTATACGATTACTGCCACTTAGGTCATGCGCGTGTAATGGTTGTATTCGACATGGTGGTTCGCTGGCTTAGGGTCAGTGGTTTCGATGTTACTTATGTGCGCAACATTACCGATATAGACGACAAAATTATCAAGCGTGCGCAGGAAAATAACGAACCTATTGAAATACTGACAGCTCGTTTTATCCAAGCGATGGGGGAAGATGCTGCTGCACTAGGTGTAATACCACCTTCGCACGAGCCGCGTGCTACCCAATATGTAGCAAATATGATTGCCATGATTCAAGCCCTGATGGATAAAGACATTGCCTACGCCGCAACTAATGGTGATGTGTATTATGCTGTAAGTAAATTTCCTGATTATGGGAAACTTTCTGGCAAAGTGTCTGCTGACCTCTATGCTGGAGAGCGGGTTACCATAGATCCGTATAAGAAAGATCCACTAGATTTTGTGCTGTGGAAAGCAGCTAAACCTAACGAACCATGTTGGGCTTCGCCCTGGGGTAAGGGTCGTCCTGGATGGCACATCGAATGCTCGGCGATGAGTGAATATTATCTCGGCGAGCATTTCGACATACATGGTGGAGGGCAGGATTTGCAATTTCCTCATCATGAAAACGAGATTGCACAAAGCGAAGCCGCACACGATCATCGTTTCGTTAATTACTGGATGCACAA